>JADJYQ010000001.1:0-217500 GCA_016719615.1 Saprospiraceae bacterium | reverse complement strand
TTCTTCAGTGAATAATCCTGTCAACATCCCATTGAACAGATACATCGGAATTAAATTCCATAAAAATGACACCATAAATACGGCGATCCCTTTCCATCGCCATAGAATTGATAGACTTACAACATAAATGGCCCCAGCCAAACTCCAGGAACTATATAAATGATCAAAATTGAGCAGATATAACAAGGTCAGAACTGCCAACATGATCCAACTTAAGTACCCATCTACCTTTCCACTCCAATCAATTTTTCTTTTTACAATCTCATAAATAAACAAACTGCAAAATGGTATTATCCAAAACCAGATCCATTCCTCAATTGGCAGTCCTATCCATTGGATACCCGAATAGTACTTCGGATTGAAACCCCAAATACCCCAGCTCGTAAAAAAATAATCCCACAAAATGAAACAAGTGGACAAAATGAACATGGGTTTAACATATTGCTTCCAAAATGTCTGACGATACTGAAACCAATTCAGAATGATTCCAAAAAACAAAACCGGCAGGCCTGCTATTAAATGATGAATCAAATAAAGGTTTTTATTTTCCAGAAAACTTACAGATATCAATGGCCCTGCTTGCCTTATCTGTTCAGCTTGTTTAATATCGAAGCAAACGAGTGGCCCATAAAATAATAGGAAACCTAAACCCAATGTTATGATCAATTTTAAACGCATTCCCTGAAAACTGGAATTTATAGGAAGCCCAATTTGTATTTAATACCATATTTGACCAACATCAATATCTTATGGCCATTTGAAACCCTGAATCGCCTCAATAATACTTCAGATGCCCGGGCTTTTTGAATCGTTTGCAACAGAGCCCTGAAATACTGTTGCGCAAGATAGACTCCAAATCGCACACTGGCAGGCAAATTGCGGATGCCTTCTTCACTTATCTTTAGTTCTTCGATAATTTCATCTTGAATTTGATCTTTCATGGCGTCAGTAAACGCATCCATGCGAACTCCCGGAAAATATATTCGTCCCCGTTCTTCAAAATCGCTTTTGATATCCCTTAAAAAATTAATCTTTTGAAAAGCAGACCCCAATGCTCTTGCTGGCTTCTCAAGCTCTTTATACGCTTCCACTTTCCCTTCGACAAAAACATACAAACACATCAATCCTACCACTTCAGCTGAGCCATAAATGTATCTATCCAATTCCTGACGCGTATATTCCTTTTTAAGCAAATCCATTTCCATGCTCTCAAAAAAAGCTTCTACCAATAATAAATCAATGCCATATTTATTAACGGTTTCCTGAAAAGACTGTAATACCGGATTGGTGCTCATATTACATGTAACAGCCAAATAAGTATCCTCCTTGAATTTCTGAAGTATTGCTTTCTTGTCACATTCACTGAAGGTATCCACGATTTCATCCGCGATTCTGACAAAACCATAAATACTGTTGATAGCTTCTTTGTAATCATTTTTTAGAAATCTTATACCCAGCGAAAAGGATGTACTATATGATCTCGTCAGAAGTTGGCTGGTTCCAAAACAAAAATTCCGGTAGGTCTGAAAGTTACTCATAATTTTAACTTTTGTAAAAGTGTAGCACTCAATTGCCCCGATATCAAAGATGGTGGCAATCCGGGTCCGGGATGTGTTAACTGACCGGCAAAGAATAAATTCGTCAATTTATGATGTTTGAGTCTAGGCTTCAAAACAGCTGTTTGCATCAGCGTATTTGCCAAACCATATGCATTTCCTTTATAACTATTGTATAACTCCACAAAATCCGAAGGTCCCATTTCCATTTTGAACAAAATCTTATCGACAATAGAAGTGCCGGTCTTTTTTTCCAATCGCCGAATCACTTTTTCAAACAATTTTTGTCGCTCTTCTGGTTGGTCTTGAATTCCAGCTGCTAAAGGCACCAGAATAAATAAATTTTCTTTCCCCTTTGGTGCGACCAATGAATCGGTCTTTGATGGTACACATACATAAAACAAGGGATCCTCAGGCCATTCGGGATGATCGTAAATACTTCCGGCATGGCGCTCAAAATCAGTGTCGAAAAACAAGTTATGGTGTAACAATCCATCTATTGTTTCTCCTACTCCTAAATAATATAACATTGCTGAGGGGGCCATCACACGGCTTTCCCAATATTTTTTTGAATATTGCCGGTGCTCATGGGCTAACAAGTGTTCGTCGACATGATGATAGTCGGCAGTGGCTACAACAGCGTCGACAAAAACTTCCCGATTGTTTACCAAAATACTTTTTACATGATGTGAATCACAGTCTATTTTTTGAACATCGGCCATGAATTCAAATTTGACCCCTTTTTCAAGGGCAAGTGCATATAAAGCCTCAAATAATTTGATCATTCCTCCTTTTGGATACCAGGTCCCCAATTCCATTTCTGCATAATTCATCAAACTATATAAGGCAGGCGTCTGAGATGGTTTTGCCCCCAAAAATAAAACCGGAAAACACAACCACTGTCTTAGTAACTCATCCTTAATGTTTTTATAAACTACAGATTCCAAGGATTGAAACATTTGCAAACGCAAGGCAGCCTTCAACAAATCCCAATCAAAATATTCCGACCACTTCAAACTTGGTTTGCGGACAAAATCGCGCATACCAGTTTCATATTTATATTGAGCTTCTTTGAGAAATTTTCTAAGAAAGATTCCACTTCCCTTTTCCCGATGTTCAAACACCTCAATGCATGCTTCTACACCAGCAGGTACATCAAGGATTCCTTCTTTATGAAAAATCCTAAAAGAAGGATCCAGCCTAAGCAATTCAAAATAATCCCGGCTGGATTTGCCATAGTCGTTAAAAAACTTTTCAAAAATATCCGGCATCCAATACCAGCTTGGCCCAAGGTCAAATAAAAATCCATCTTTCTCAATTTGTCTGCCTCTGCCTCCAAAACTATTGTTTTTTTCATAGACGATAGGCTTATATGCTTTATCTGCCAACTCTATTGCGGCGGCCATCCCACTGATCCCTGCTCCAATGATTGCGACTGATTTTTTAGATGCCATACCCCAAAAAACCACATAAATAAGTTTTTGTTTAAGTTTTTGATATAAATATTTAAACAAAAAAGGGCCTGATTAAAATCAGACCCTTATAAACTTGCATTTTTTCTATGAATTATTCTGCTTTGCCCCCTTTAAGGCTGTCCTGAAGAGCTTTCAATGCATCCCAGTCCTCCGCTGCTGCTAATGCTGCTTGCTGAGCCCAGGTTCCCGGATCGTGCATTTTATATCTGGAACCTCCTTTTTCTAACACTGCGTGGAGTTGTTCCTGGCTCGCATTGGCTAATGATTGAAAACTGTCAATGCCATCTGCTGCCAGTAATTCGGCGATTTTTGGACCAATGCCTTCGATGATTTTCAGATCATCGCCTTTTGCAGCTTTGGCCTTCTTGGCTGGTTTTACAGACTCGACAGTTTCTTCAATTGGGGACACTTCCTCTGTAATTTCACTTGCCTTCACTTCAATAGTTTCCGTCACGGGCACGGTTTCGACAACGACCGGAGCTTCAACAACTGCATGCGTTTCGATAACTTCTGCAGGAGGAACAAAGGCTTGCGGCTTTGGCTGCACTTCTCTCAATTGTTCTTTTAAAGAAGCAAATCCTTCCAACTCACCTAAAGTTGAAATTTCCATTTTTGATTGTTGTTTTTCCGGAGCTTTCTTGGCTTTTGGTGCTTCCGGATCTTTAGTTTCTTTTTTCACATTTTCATCCGCTGTCTTTTTGATATCTTCCAGATAACGGCTGTGTGAAACCATGATTTTTTTATCATCCCTGTTAAACTCGATAACCTTTACAGTCAAATGTTCATCCACACCTGCCTGAGAATTATCTTCCTTTTTCATATGTTTTACCGGAGAATAGGCTTCCAATCCATATGGCAATTGAACCGTATAACCTCTTTCATCTTTACGGATTACGGTGGCTTCGTGATAAGAACCTACCGGGAAAACAGTTTCGAAAGTATCCCATGGGTTTTCTTCAAGTTGCTTGTGGCCCAGTGATAATTTCCTGTTTTCGGAATCAATTTCCAGTATTAAAACCTCCAGACTGTTTCCAACTTTCGTATATTCTGAAGGATGGTTATAACGTTTGGTCCATGATAAATCTGAAATATGAACCATGCCTCCTATGCCTTCTGTCAACTCAACAAAAACACCATAAGGGGTAAGGTTTTTGACCATACCTGAATGCCTTGAACCCTGAGGGAATTTTTCGTAGATTTTGGTCCATGGGTCTTCCGAAAGTTGTTTTAAACTTAAAGACATTTTGCGCTCTTCGCGATCCACAGTTACCACTTTTGCTTCGAGTTCCTGTCCTAAAAAGAAGAAGTCTTTTGCATGTACCGGTTGGCTATTCCAATTCACTTCTGAAACGTGTATCAGACCTTCTACTCCGGGTTGAATTTCTAAAAATGCCCCGTAATCTTCAATGTTGACGATTTTACCTTTTACAATTGACCCTTCGGTGATATCCTGTGACATGACATCCCATGGATGTGATTGCAATTGTTTTAATCCAAGAGAAATTCGCTTTTTGTTTTCATCAAAATCCAAAACAACCACATTGACCTTTTGATTTTTCTCCAACACTTCCATTGGGTGGTTAATCCTACCCCAGGAAATATCCGTAATGTATAACAAGCCATCAACGCCACCCAAATCGAGGAATGCACCGAAATCGGTAATGTTTTTGACAGTTCCTTCCAATACTTGTCCTTTTTCAAGGGTTGATATAATTTGTTCGCGTTGTTCCTGAAGATCACCTTCAATAAGTGCTTTGTGCGAAACAACCGCATTCTTAATGGTTTCGTTGATTTTTACAACTTTGAATTCCATTAATTTACCTACATATGAATCGTAATCGGTGATCGGTTTGATATCGATTTGAGATCCGGGTAAAAAAGTTTCCAGTCCATTACAATCTACGATCAAACCACCTTTGGTTTTGCTGATAACAGTTCCTTTTATTACTGTACCATTCTTATATGAATCCACCAGGTTTTCCCAGGCTCTCAATAATTTAGCTTTCTTTCTCGACAGGACCAAATGACCTTTTTCGTCTTCTGTTTTCTCTACATAAACTTCAATCAAATCGCCTAATTTGATTTCCATATCGCGAAATTCAGTCTTGGCGATCAAACCATCAGATTTGTAATTGATATCCAGAATCACACTGTTTCCGGTCACTCCTGCAACACGGCCCATGAGGACCTGGCCATCAATAATCGAATTAAAAGTAGAATTATAGTCTCTTGTATAATTGCTACGTTGTTCATCAGAATAATTCAGGGCGTTTTTTGAACCGATCATCCAATCGAATTCGTCATGGGCACCCACTATTTCATCGGGGTTTACCAGAACTTCCAGGTCAACAATTTCTTCAATAAGATCTTCTTTTTCTTCCTGGATTGGACTCATCGCTTCGATATCCTCGTCTTTGATTTCGTCCGGATTTAAATTTTTTTCATCCAACATTTTGGCATATTTTAAAGGTTAATAAATAATTTTTAGCGGCGCAAAGGTATAGTTTATTGACTAATTGAAGCTATTGAAATGAACATACAGCAATTATTAACAGGCAGTTTTAAAGCGAACCTTCCGATTTGAAAGTTATCAAAAGACAATTATGAATATTTTATATTTGTTATATGCTGATTTTAGTGGATTTGGATTGGAATTGGAGGTAAATACCGAGCTATTAAAATCAAAACTGGAAGAAGTCTAAAATTTAAATTAATTTCGAATGCCGTTGATATCCTGCCCCATTGGCTGCTTTTTTTTTGGAGCTGAGTTCGTTCCGGAAGCCGGATTATTATTTATGGGCTTAGTTTGGTTTAACTCATTAAAATTTAAAACCCAATTCGCATAAAAAGCCCAGAGGTCTAACCCTGAATGAAAGGTATGGTGTAATTTCACAACAAAAATCGAATGATGTCGGAACAGCGACCCTGGTTGAAAAATTATCCCGCTGGGATTCCCGCCAATATAAATCCGGCTGTGTATCCTTCTTTAAAGGAGTTTGTTGACGTAAATCTGGAAAAATTTGCCCCTTTGAAAGCATTTACGCTGATGGGCAAGTCCATTACTTATAGCGAGCTAAACCAGCAATCCGCAGCTTTTGCAGCATATCTCCAATATAGAGGTATGAAGCCGGGCGACCGGATTGCTTTAATGATGCCTAATCTCCTGCAATACCCCATTGCTATTATCGGGGCTTTGCGTGCAGGTTTAATCATCGTCAATGTGAATCCGCTTTATACTCCAAGAGAATTGGAATTTATCCTGACTAATTCAGGTGTGAAAGCCATTGTTATCGCTGAAAATTTTGCCCATACTTTAGAAAAAGTCATCTCTAAAACAAAAATTGAAATTCTAATTCTCACCAGCATCGGCGAATTATTAGGCGGTATCAAAGGAACATTGGTCGATTTTACGATTCGCTATATCAAACGGATGGTCCCTAAGTTCAATTTATCAAATACAGTAAGCTTTTCGATAGCATTGCGCCAGGGATCCAAACAAGCTGTCCGAAGTTTTTCAGTGCAATCCAATGAGCTTGCACTTTTACAATATACGGGCGGCACCACGGGCATCAGTAAAGCGGCCATGTTGAGCCACGCTAATTTGCTTGCCAACATCGAACAAATCAAAGCCGTGATTTGCTATTATTTGAAAGAACGGGAAGAAACCACTTTATCGCCGCTTCCCATGTATCATATTTTTGCTTTTGCTGTAAATATCATGGCAATGATTTCGATCGGTGCAAATACAGTATTAGTCATCAACCCAAGAGATATAAAATCTGTAGTAAAAGCATTTAAATCTGCTCCGATAAGCCTGATGACAGGAGTGAATACCCTTTATAATGCGATGCTGCAGGACGGAGACTTCCTCAATTCAGATTTCAAATCTTTAAAAGTCACGGTAGCTGGTGGTATGGCTTTGCAATCAGCCGTTGCAGAGAAATGGAAGGCCATTACCGGGTGTTACCTCACAGAAGGATATGGCCTTACGGAAGCTTCCCCAGTGGTCAGTTTAAACCCCATTGACGGCAAAGGAAAAAACGGAAGTGTTGGCTTACCCGTTCCATCTACAGAAGTTAAAATTATAGATGAATCAGGCAGGAGCTGCGGACCAAATGAGATTGGAGAAATTCTGGTGAAAGGCCCACAAATCATGTTGGGGTACTTCAACCGTCAAGACGAAACTGATAAAACCGTCAAAGATGGATGGTTATACACGGGAGATATTGGTTATATGGATACAGATGGGTTTTTCTTCGTTGTTGATCGCAAAAAAGATATGATCAATGTATCCGGATTTAATGTCTATCCAAACGAAATTGAAGAAGTCATTTCAAGACATCCTAAAGTTCTTGAAGTAGCAGTAGTGGGGATTCCCGATGAACGTTGCGGTGAAGCTGTTAAAGCCTTTGTTGTCAAACGCGAATCAGATCTTACTGAAAGTGAATTGAAATCATATTGTAAGGAAAATCTCACCGGATATAAATTGCCAAAATTTTATGAATTCAAGGATGCGCTTCCCAAAACAAATGTTGGAAAAGTTTTAAGGCGTGAACTCAGGAATTGATCGCTTGTTTTTCAAAAGATTAGTTCTCATAACACAGAAATGAAGTTCATAATGGGTCTTCAAATAGAAACCTGGAAAAGTTATTTGATAAATATCCACAGCTTATGAGATTAAAATAGCCTTGCCCCGGAAATTCCCAAATGTCAAATCTATTTTATTTTTCTTTTAAATGTACTGCTTTTTGCTTTTATTTGCAATCCTATAAGGGCTAAATCATTCTTTAACATTAAAAAACCAAATCATCATGAATCGAATTTCTAGTGCTGCTTACCTGCTAATTTTAGGAGTCCTTTTTACTTTCAGTTCTTGTAGTGAGGACGATCCGATTCATGTCAACCCGGGAATTAATTTTGCCAGCGGAACTGGTCTCATCAGCAGCGATATTTCAGTGCCTATTTATACACCTATTAAAATGAGTTTGACAGCCGTTAAAGGAAGTCAAGCTTTAAAATACATTTTGGTAAAAGTTGATGGTGTCCAGATGCCACCCTTATCTTTTTCAGTAAATGGTACGGGTGCACCAGCTAATCCTGCTTTACTGCTGGGTGCCGATAAGGATGGCATCACCAATACTTATGAGTTTCTTCCTTCCACAGAACCGGATACTATTGTATACGAATTTACAATTGCAGACGATAAAGACAGCCTTATCGTAAGTAGTATCTCAGTTATTTTTACGGCAACTCCTGCCACTATAAGAGCTAGTGGACTGATCGTTTATAATTATTCAGGAAACAGACATGGAGGGCTGGATTTGTATAATGCAAAAGTGGTTTCAGGCAACGATCCCAATGCTCACATTAGGGATTTTGGAGTCGTTGATCCTCAATCTAATTTTAATTGGGTTAAAAAATTCACACCCCTACAAGGTTCCATCATTAAAAACCCAGGCTCCGGCTTAAGTTTTTCAGAAATCAACTACCAGGAGGATATCATTTATTTGTTCGACAAGGGTTCCAATGATGTAGGCTCAATTGATACCAAGGTTCTTGCGAAAGGTGATTTTTTTGTTGTGAAAAACGGTACGAGTTATTTTGCAGTCAATATTGATAATTTGACTTCTACCGCTAATGATAATTTGGATAATTACGAGATAACATTTAAGAGATAATATCTCTTTTAGAATCATTGAAAACAAGCCATAAAAATCTAAGTTTGGATTAATGAAACAACTGTAAATCCAGTAAGCATTTCTTTTGAAATTAGAATAATTCATTAAGTCAAAGCGGTTTATAAAAATTTGGATATTCTGAATTCGAGTTGCACATAAATAGAATATAAAATTTGCAAACCTTATCTGTCGTCATACCTGTTTACAACGAGGAAAGAACAATACATCTCATTCTCGATGCCATTGCAGAAGTACAATTGCCCGGTGACCTGAAAATGGAAATTTTACTGGTCAACGATTGTTCCACAGACCAAACTGAAGTTCGTCTATTGCAATACATTGCAGCGCATCCCGGCAGAAATTATGTTTACCGCAAACACGAAATCAACAAAGGAAAAGGGGCAGCCCTTCATACTGGGATTAAAGAAGCAAAAGGCGATCTGATCCTCATTCAGGATGCAGACCTCGAATATGATCCCCGTGAATATCCTTTGTTGCTTCAACCTATATTAGAAAATAAAGCAGATGTAGTTTATGGATCGCGTTTTATCGGCGGTAAACCACATAGAATATTATTTTTTTGGCATTCGATTGGCAATAAATTCCTGAGCTTTTTATCAAATGTTTTTACCAATCTGAATCTGACAGATATGGAAACGTGTTATAAGCTTTTCAAATCCGATGTCATCAAGTCCCTGGATCTGGTCGAACGTCGATTCGGCTTTGAACCGGAAGTGACCGCAAAAATTTCGCGGATAAAAGGACTCCGCATATTTGAAGTTGGAATTTCCTATTATGGCAGAACCTATGCCGAAGGAAAAAAAATAAACTGGAAAGATGGCATCAGAGCCATTTATTGTATTCTGAAATATCGCTTTGTAAGCTGAAATTATTGTTAATTTCGATAGTCAATTGAATCTTTATGCCAACTTAATTGTCTTTACAATAAATACAAGCATGAAAAACCTATTCGTATTATTATTCCTTTTCTTTTTGACAGCTTTTATGCAAACTGTGTCCGCACAAGTTGAAGAATCCAAACAATCCATGAGTCTCGGAGTGCAAAATGGATTAACTGTCGTAATCCCGGAAGCTAAAGAAGATTTTATTGAAGACGTCCTGAAAAAATATCTTAAAGATTGCGGCAAACTGAAAAAGAATAAAAAGGCAGGAGAACATTTTATTGTAGCTGCCACTGTTCCAATGCTCAATAGCGGCGGACCTATGGACCTATATGTCCAAATTACTGATTATAGAGCCACTATGTTTTTTGATTTAAAAACAGCATTTCTCAACTCCAGAGAACATTCGGATTTGTATGTAAAAGCCAAAGATTTTGTCCAAGAATTTTCCTACGAAACGCAAAGGGAATTGACCCGCGAAATGTTGGAAAAAGAATCTGATAAGCTTAAAAAACTAAATAAAAAATTGAAAGATCTGGTTAGTGACAATACAGATTATCACAAAGACATTGAAGAGGCCAAGGCAAAAATCAAAAAGCGGGAAGAGGAAATTATTCAAAATAATAAAGATCAGGAAGCTGCAAAAGCTCAGATCGAAACTCAGACAAAAGCTCTCGAAAGCGTGCAAAAGAAACTTCAGGCTATTGGAAAGCTCCCATAAGACACATTATAAAATTTATTTATAAATACTTTTTCACATATAAGATTTCTGAAATTCCCTGTTTTTCAGATTTTCAGGTATTCCTGTAAAAATAATCGCCCCTCTAGCTCCCGGCGATAATATTTCTTTAAACTCCTAAAAATTTGATTGGCAAACCCTTAGCTTACATAAAATAATCATATTAATTTTTTATTTAATATGTATATTTGTAGTTGGCTTGTTCATTGGAAGTTTTCAACATTTTTTTAACATATATTTATCTGTTTATGAACATTCCATACATCATATTGAACTTTTTTATGATTTGATGAATTCTAATCTTTGTAGTCACTATTCATCACAAAACATATTTCTCATTAATGGCCGAATCCCTGAAAGACAGTTTAAAAATTAGCCAAGGAGGCTTGCGATATAAAAATCCGGAGCATAGTCCAATTGCTTATGAACGCATTCAGCCTCAGGCAAATGAACTCGAAGAAACCGTTCTGGGAGCCATCATGCTTGATAAAGATGCTATATCCATAGTATTGGATATTCTGCAACCTGAAAGTTTTTATAAGCCGGCCCATCAAAAGATCTACCAGGCTATGGTAAAACTTTTTCAGTCGAGTCAACCCATCGATACGCTTACGGTTAGGGAAATCCTTCATAAAACCAATCAACTTGAGGAGGTCGGTGGTCTTTCCTACATCCTCGAATTGGCCAATAAAGTTGCCTCGTCTGCAAATCTTGAATATCACGCCCGAATTGTGGCACAAAAATTTGTGCAACGCGAACTCATACGGATTTCTACGGGTATTATCCAGGATTCATTTGAAGACAGCAAGGACGTATTTGACCTTTTGGATGCCGCGGAGCAAGGACTCTACGATATTACGGATAAATATCTCAGGAGAGGTTATGAATCTGTGGGTTCCCTGGTTCGCATGGCCAAACACAGGCTTGAAAACATGATCCACCATGAATCCGGAATATCCGGAGTTGCCAGTGGTTTTCCGGAACTCGACAAAATTACTTCCGGATGGCAAAGGTCGAATCTAATTATCGTGGCAGCCAGACCAGGTATGGGAAAAACCGCTTTTACTTTATCCATGGGCAGAAATGCAGCTATGGATCACAATGTACCCGTAGCCCTGTTTTCCCTTGAGATGAACAATATCGAATTGGTCAACAGGCTTTTGTCGATGGAATCTGAAATTGAGGGTGGGAAAATGAGAAATGGAAAATTAGATGAAGATGACTGGACCAAACTCAATCATGCGATTACCAAACTCGGAGAAGCACCAATTTTTATAGATGATACACCATCATTGAACGTATTTGAATTACGTGCAAAATGCCGCCGTTTACATCAACAATATAAGATAGGGCTGGTCATCATAGATTATTTACAATTAATGACCATAGGTGGGGCAGATAAAAAAGGAAGCCGTGAACAAGAAATTTCAACCATTTCCAGAGCATTAAAAAGTTTGGCTAAGGAAATCAACATACCAGTTATCGCACTTTCGCAGTTAAACCGAGCAGCTGAAACACAAACCAAAGAAAACAAACGCCCACAGTTATCAAACCTGAGAGAATCCGGTGCGATTGAACAAGATGCGGATATGGTCATGTTCATTTACCGCCCTGATTATTACGACCTAGAAAGCAATTATGATATGCCCAAAGGAAGCACAGAATTGATCATCGCAAAACATCGTAACGGTGCAACCGGAACTGTAAATATGCGTTTCATCGATAAGTATGCTAAATTTGTTCCGGCCGACAATACATTTGATCCATTTAGCCACATGTCATCTGCAACTCCAAATGTGATCATTAAACAATCAGCAATGAATGATGAAGAACCCACGCCATTCTAAAAAGAAACCAGAAAAATTACCGCAAGAGCCCGTATCCAATTTTCGTTTAAATAAATTCATTGCCCATTGCGGAATTTGTTCGAGAAGGGAGGCAGCTGCATTGGTTAAAAGCGGGCATATCCAAATAAACGATAAAGTCGAAGACAATCCGGCATATATCGTCCAACCCACGGATAAAGTAAAATATCAGGGAAAACTTCTCAAAACCGAAAGCAATAAAATTTATCTTCTGCTGAATAAACCAAAAAATGTAATCACGACCCTCAATGATGAACGCGGCAGAAAAACGGTTTACGATCTCATCAAATCTGAAATCAATGAGCGGGTATATCCTGTTGGAAGACTCGACCGCAATACTACGGGTTTGCTGGTTTTGACCAACGATGGAGATCTGGCTCAAAAATTATCGCACCCATCTTATAAAATCAAAAAACTCTACCACGCCAAACTCAACAAACACCTGACCAAACGCGATTTTGAAACGATTGCAAATGGTGTTAAACTCGAAGATGGCATAGCAGAAGTTGACAGTATTGATTACGCCAATGAAAAACGAGACGAAATCGGTATCCAGATCCACAGTGGAAAAAACCGGATCGTACGCCGCATTTTCGAACATCTCGGTTACGAAGTTGAAAAACTAGACAGGGTCTTATTCGCCGGGCTCACTAAGAAAAACCTACCCCGTGGACGATACAGATCTTTGACAGAGCAGGAGATCATTCATTTGAAATATTATTAGGAAAGAAGGCTAAAGTCCAAAGTTGAAAAGAAAATATCGGGAGGAGTATGGATTATGGAGAATGGAGCAAAGAGTTTGGAGCAAAGATTCCTGATATGAAGAAATTATTCCATCAATAGTTGATGATAATTTCGGAAGGAGCTAATAATGCAGTAGATAGACTTTTGTTAAATAATGCCTTTAAGCTAATGTTTGGAAGCAGAATTTCCTGATTTAAAGAATTTGCAGAATTGGAATTAAGTGAAAATGGTAAAACTGACCATGATCTAAGAAATTAAAAAGAATTTCCGGTTTAATGGAAAAGTATGCTTTTGGGATTTCGAAATTCCATAAAAATTTATGACTCCAATATTTTGATCTATAATTTGCAATAAATCGCTGTAAAAGGCTCGAAACAAAGAAAGAATAATAATCTAAAATTAGCTGTAGTCCATTGAACAAACACTTGTTAGTTAAACTAGCAACCTACAAATCAGTAATAAGAAGTTTGCAGTTTTTAGTTCTCAGTTTGAAAAAGCCTAACAGACTATCAGACAAGCAGACAAGCAGACTAACAGAATTCTTCCAAGCAGTCAAATAGTCAAGCAGACTTCTTCCTACCTGCCTGACAAATCGCCAAACATCCAGCTTGCTCCGGGATGTTTCAAACCATCAAAACTTATTCCTTAAAATGCGTAACCCAAACTAAAACCTACATAATAAGGCCAGAAAAATCCATCTGCCAGTACTGGTGTAATCGCTGCTTTCCACATAAACCCCCCATCTTCAGGTTGCCTGCGATAACCGAAAGTCATCGTGCCTACAAAATGATCGATATCTTCTTCAAAAAATTCTTCAGTTCCGCCAACATAAGTTGCACCCAAGCCCAATTCAAAATATTTGCCATTTTTTCCTAACAGCCAGTTGAGCTGGAAGGGTATCAGTACTGCCCCATTATCTCCTTTTCCGATGTAACCCAATCCTGCGCGGCCCCCAATTCCCGTAGGTTTAGCTGTAAAACGCGTATCGTAGTTAAAGCTGAAAATCAGTCCGTTGCCCAATAACTCAGCATACACAGATTGGTTGCTTTGGGAATAGCCCATATTCAAAGTAAATACGAGCGCAAAAAGATAAATAAATTTCTTTTTCATCATCATAAATTTATACTCAAACATACGCATTTTAATCAAATTAAACGCATAAGTATATTGGGGAATAGGCTAAAGGTGAAAGGACAAAAGGAGACCAGATTTTGGAGCACAGAGCAATGATTATGGATTATGTGCAAAATTAATAGTCTAAATAATAATTTTAAACAGCTTAAATTTATTTCAACTAACATACGTTAGTATATGATGTCCCCAAACAGTCATGGATTGAAATTTTATAATGATCATCCATGATTAGACCATAAACCAAATATTTCCACTTACGGATTTTGGCTTTAAGCTTTTCCCCTACTTTAAAAACACATCAAATTGCACCACCACAAAATGCTCCGACACTCTTCCCGGCACCGCCCGAATATTCAATTCCAATTGTAAAACAAACTCGGGTAGCATGATCAATTCCTTAACATCTGACAATCCCGGAAGCAGAAACAATTGCTCTCTGTCATCAATATTATCGTAGATATCGCCGATGTACAATTTATTGCCTGGATCAGAAGGATCATATAAACTTACATGGGCTTCTGATACCAGTTTATAACTGATTTCATTGTCCAATACCGGACTGATCAACACCTCTCGTGGACGGATCAGGCGGATATTTTCATTGCCCAAATTATTTCCCAGTAAAAAAGCTACCCAGGCTGTGGGTAGCCTTTGTTCGTAAACATGAGTGAGCAAGGGATTTGCAGCAGCATCTAATTCGATCCGCATCCGATATTCCAGTTTAAAGTCTCCTACTTCTTGTTTGGAACAGGACAAACCCATAAAACCGAATACCAGCAGGATTAAACATTTATGCATACCAAAGAATAAGGTTCATAACGCAAAATACTATTCACAAATTATAAACAAGAAAGCATCAATTCCTATGTGAAATACAGGAACATACGCCTGACTACTTTGTTCTTTCTTTGGAATCCGCTATCATTGCGGCAAATTTCAAAATAGCTTTAAAATCTATACGACATGAGCAATTTACCATTCGATATTGATATGCTCCGCAAGCATTATTCCAGTTTCTCAAATCGGGTTGCGCAGGTCCGCAAAAGTTTAGGTCGGCCACTGACACTGACTGAAAAAATATTATTTAGTCATTTACACCCTGATTCTCCGCTCAGAGACTACCAAAAAGGCAAAGATTACGTGTTTTTTGCCCCTGATAGGGTAGCTATGCAAGACGCTACTGCTCAAATGGCCTTGCTTCAATTTATGACCTGTGGAAAGCAAAAGACAGCAGTACCAACAACAGTTCATTGTGACCATTTGATCCTGGCGGAACATGGAGCACAGCAAGATATGAAGGCCTCACTGAAAGACAATGAAGAAGTTTTTGATTTTTTAAAATCCATATCTAACAAATACGGCATTGGTTTTTGGAAACCCGGCGCCGGGATCATCCATCAGATTGTACTTGAAAATTATGCATTTCCGGGTGGAATGATGATTGGTACGGATTCACATACACCAAATGCCGGTGGTCTCGGAATGATCGCAATAGGTGTTGGCGGCGCAGATGCAGTTGATGTGATGTCCGGCATGGCCTGGGAATTAAAAATGCCCAAAATCATTGGCGTACATCTTAAAGGAAAACTTTCCGGTTGGACTTCTTCAAAGGATGTAATCCTCAAAGTTGCCGGCATACTTACCGTAAAAGGCGGTACGGGTGCCATCGTCGAATATTTTGGAGAAGGCGCCCAATCGCTGTCCTGTACCGGAAAAGGTACTATTTGTAACATGGGTGCTGAGATTGGTGCTACTACCTCCACATTTGGTTATGATGAATCGATGAGCCGTTATTTTAAAGCCACCGGTAGGGCAGAAGTCGCTGAACTTTGCGATGCGATTGCACCGGATCTCACCGGAGATTTTGAATGTTACCACGAACCCGAAAAATATTTTGACCAGGTCATCGAAATAGACCTCACCACGCTGGAACCCCATATCAACGGACCTTATACCCCAGACCTTGCCTGGCCCTTGTCAAAATTTGCCCAGGCCGTTAGAGACAACAATTATCCCCAAAAATTAGAAGTCGGACTCATTGGATCTTGTACTAACTCTTCTTACGAAGACCTTTCCCGCGCTGCTTCACTGGCCAGACAAGCTGTAGCCAAAAACTTAAAAGTGAATGCTGAATTTACAGTCACACCAGGCTCTGAACAAATTCGCTATACGGTTGAACGCGATGGACTTCTGTCAGATTTTGAGAAAATGGGTGGAGTTGTATTAGCCAATGCCTGCGGGCCATGCATCGGACAATGGAAAAGGCATATCGACGATCCAAATAGAAAAAACTCTATCCTCACATCGTTCAATAGGAATTTTACCAAAAGAAATGACGGACTCACGAGCACACATGCGTTTGTGGCTTCCCCCGAAATAGTTACCGCTTTGGCGATTGCAGGTGACCTTTGTTTCAATCCGATGACGGACACCTTGACCAATAAAAATGGGGAACAAGTCAGACTCGATCCGCCAACTGGAGTAGAATTACCACCTGCCGGATTTGATGTCAAGGATGCTGGTTTTCAAGCACCGGCAACAGACGGAGCAGAAGTGAATATCATCGTCAATCCCGAAAGCAAACGCTTACAATTATTGGCACCTTTCGTCCCTATAAGTTCTAATGAGCTTGCTTCCATGCGATTGCTGATCAAGGCCAAAGGAAAATGTACCACGGATCATATATCCATGGCAGGTCCCTGGCTGGAGTTCAGAGGACATCTCGAAAATATTTCCAACAATTGTTTAATCGGTGCGATCAATGCATACAATGACGAAGCCAATAAGGTTATTAATTTCGTGAACGGTGAATACATGGCAGTTCCTGATTCTGCGAGGTTATACAAAGCCAAGGGTATCTCTACTGTAGTTTTCGGGGAAGAAAATTACGGTGAAGGTTCTTCAAGAGAGCATGCAGCAATGGAGCCGCGGTATCTCGGCGTAAAAGCAGTGATCGTCAAATCCTTTGCTCGTATCCACGAAACCAATTTGAAAAAACAGGGAATGCTAGCTTTGACATTTGCAAATCCGGCAGACTATGATAAAATACGGCAGGACGATCTCATCGATCTCGTAGGTTTTGATGAAATGAAACCGGGCAATCCATTAACTATTAAACTGAATCATGCCGACGGAACTACAGATTCCTTTGAAGTTAATCATACCTATAACGAGCAACAAATCAATTGGATTCGCGAAGGTTCGGCCTTAAATAAAATCAGGAAAGAACTGCAATCTGTTTAATTTAGCGATGTTAAGTTTGTTTATACCATTGTTCATCTCTAAATGAAATAATTATGTTTAAAGAATTTAAAGAATTTGCAATTCAGGGAAACCTCGTTGAAATTGCAGTTGGCCTGATCATGGCTACCGGTTTTGGTGCAGTTACAGCTGCATTTGTAGACGGCATCGTCATGCCCGTTGTTGGAAATATTTTTCAGATTGGTGATTTGAACGCTGCCAAAATTTTACTGGCACCCGAAGTAAAAGATGCAACGGGTGCGGTCACCACACCGGAATCATCTATTTATTACGGCAAATTCATTTCGACCTTTATCAATTTTCTGATCATTGCCTTTGTCATGTTTTTGATCCTAAAATCAGTCCATAAACTTAAAAAAGAAAATACCGCTCCAGCCGGTTAATGCTTAAAAATAACGAAGGCGATCCGGATACTTCTACCTATACGCAGAAGTATCCGGGCTCCTAAAAAAACAAACGATGGAATTTTATAAAGTCAATGTTGCAGAAGTCATAAAGGAAACACCTGATGCCATAAGTATAGGTTTCGAAACAGAAGCATTAAAAGAAATTTTTGATCACTTTATTCCAGGCCAACATCTGACTTTAAAACTGAATATCAATAATAAGGAAGTCAGAAGATCTTATTCTATTTCATCTATCCCGCATGAACCGCAATTGAGAATCACCGTTAAACAGGTTAAAAAGGGATTGGTATCTAATCACCTCGTTGAAAAAATTGATAAAGGCAGTGTCCTCGAAATCTCTAAGCCCGAAGGACATTTTACGATTACGCCCGATCCTGAAAAATCGCATTCTTATTACTTCTTTGCAGCCGGAAGCGGTATTACTCCTGTCCTTTCGATGATCCGTTCACTACTTGAACACGAACCCAAATCAACTGTGCATCTTTTATATGGAAATAGAAAAGAAGATAATATTATTTTTTACGAAAAGTTAAAATCACTGCAAACAAAATACGAGGGTCAGTTTTTTGCTGAGTTCACGCTTTCTCAAAGCGGCAAAGGATTGCTTCCATTTTTCTCATCTTCGAAAGACCATTGGACCGGATGGAAAGGGAGGATCAATAAAAAACTCATAAACACATTTTGTGAAAAATATCCATCCAGGACCAAAGAAAAGAGTTTCTACATCTGTGGCCCCGGCAATATGATTGAAGATGTAAAAAAAGAATTAACCGCATTAGGTAACGATCCAAAAACCATACATGCTGAATATTTCAGCACACCGGCCACTACCGCAGGTGATTCAAAAGCTGCATTCGTTTCATCCGCAAACATCACCTTCCATCTCAACGGCCAGCAGCATCAACTTCAGATACCCGGCAACAAAAAAATTCTTGACAGCCTGATGGATGCCGGTTTCGATCCACCCTACTCCTGTTGCAGTGGGGCTTGCTCCACCTGTATGGCCAAAATCATTAAAGGCTCCGTCCACATGGATGTAGCGCTGGCCCTTGAACAGGATGAAATTGCTGCAGGTTATATTTTGACCTGTCAGTCGAGACCAACTTCAGAGGAATTGGAGATTAAGTATTGAAAGATCTAGGCTGAAGGGTAAAGGCTAAAGTGAGTTTCTGTTAAAACTCATCCTATTCCGCAAATTCTTTAATTCTGTAAATTCTGATGCTGATGAAGAGAGGCTAAAGGTATAAGTTTGAAAGGGTAAAGGAAAGAGGAGCGTTTACAAGTTTAAGCTATAAACTAACGTTCGTAAGTTATGTTTATCAGGCTGTATCAACTTTAGCACGTAAGCTTTACATTCAATCCATCATCAACCTGCATCTATTCCACTAATCTCTATTTCTATGCATTTTTAACAATAATACACATAAAGACTATGGCATCCTCTATTCAAATTTAACTAGCTTTCCTTTAGCCAATACTCCTTCATTTGAATAAATAAAATATGTATACAAACCGGAAGGCAAATTTGATAAATTAAACAAATAATCTGTCTGAGAGAAGTTTAAGTTCTCTTTAAAAACTTCCACTAAATTCATATCGTAGAGCACAAAATGAACATTTGCCTGATTCACCAGTTCAATTTCCAGTTGAATCTGATCGTGAAATGGATTGGGATACAATTTTGTGAAGACAGAATTTACTGGGATCTCAATTTTTGTAACAAACTTTATTGAACTATCGCACATAAGACCTGTCCCTAGACGATAATTTGGAAAATGAGGCAGGCTGGCTCCATGAGTGCTGGGTAAAGCCAGACCTTGCTGTACAAGATTACATGCTTTCCCTGGAAGGTCAGGATATTTTATCACACTCAGCCGATCTGTGCCATTATAACTCGTAATGTAAATCCTGCAATCCGGACCCAGTTGGGTCATGCAAAAAAAATTAAAAAATGGGGGGAATGGACTACCTACCCAATTGAAAGTATCGATCAATACTTTCGAGCCTTCAAAATCGGTTGCTTCCAAATCAAATTGAAATAATTTCTTATACGAACTGGCATATACAAATCTTGAATTTGGAGACACAGCAACCCCACCAACGCCTACCGGCTCGTTTAATACAACATTTTTAAAATTAGAAAGCAATCCCGTCTCCCTGTCAATGTCGTACACATATAAACCATCTATTGTATTGTACCGAACAAATTTCTTTCCGTTTGGTGAAAAACAGGTATTTCCCCTAAGTACACCATTAGTATTAAAACTATCGCCAATGGTCTGATAATATGGCCCTAAAACTTCATTATCAGTTACCAAAAAGCGAATATATGTATTGCTATTATACTTCGTATTAAATACCCACCAATACCGGTTATTGGCATGCTTTATAGCAGTCATTTCTCCTGTTTGAACACTGGTATCTTCAAGTAATGGGACATTTTTTAAATAAACATTATTGTTGGTGTCTGGCTTTAAACTTCTTGGTACAAAGCCAGCAGGATGGCTGAAATCTACCACTGTATAGTATAAGTATTTGGTACGTATATCAAGTCTTGGCTCATAAACCCAAACAGTACTTACATGAAATATGTAATACTGATCTGGATTTCCAGGATTAGGAATACTGATCATGGTTTGATGACCGGCATTATAGCCACCTCTATTACTACAATCATCATTTCTTAATGATCCTGTATTGAGTTTGTCACCATCTTTTATAACCTGATGTTTTGAATTAAATATTTTACAGCCATTAGAATAAAAAAGTAAATTTCCATTTTCATCACTAATACTGGTATTGGTTGATGTAATTCCAGCATTGGCATCTTGAATACTTAAGCGGAGTGAATCCCGACCAAAATTAAGGATCATGGCATCTCCATAGTAAGATCTGAAAACCCAATTTTGATCATGCAATTGCTGAGTAAAACATCCAGACAAAATACACACATTTATGAAAGAGAATAGAATAACGAACCTATTCCAAATTGTGATTGATGAGTTGGCCATAGGAAGCTTATTTATTAATTATCAACTTTTTAGTAGAAACACTGCCATCTCCAAATAGTAATTTTACAAAATAGCAACCAGGTAATAATGATACATTCACCTCGAGATTATGATGATCAAAAAGCGAATTATACACTCGTCCATGCATATCTAAAACAATTACATTTGATATTTCTGTCTGCTCAGCGTTTTTCACACAAAACACCCCACTTGATGGGTTTGGATAAATGATAAATCGCTCATCTGATTTTACTGTTTTGTTACTCAAGATCAATGGTTCTGGCAAATTACATGAAATATCATCGTCGTATTCAGGTTCTTCACGAACAAGGTCAATTAAAAATCTTGCCCGCAAAGTAGCATAGCCCCCTTCCTTAATGCATAAGTTAGCAATAGAATCTAAAACTAAAATGTTCTCTACTATTATTTCTTTATCATGATCTCTAAAATATTGAAGATACACTTCATTAATCGCTTTCAGACGTGCACCGCTAATCGTGCTTGGAACAACCAATTCATTTAGGATAATCGTTGAATCGACCCCGGCAATCAAAATAGAGTCTATCGTCGAAGCAATGTCATTTGCTTCCATCTGCAATGTATCAATCTGATTTTGCAAGAGAGTTATCAAGCTATCCGCATTTCCCTCTTCTAGTAAAGTTGAAATTTGCGCTGATAATGAATCAATTTGATTACTTAAGCCTTCTAAGGCAGTCAAAGGTGTGAAAATTGCTTCTAATCCCTGATTTGTAAATCTTTCTTCAACCCTGTACAATTGTCCAATTTCACTGGGAGTTTTTAAATTATAAAAATCCACAATGTTCGAATGCCAATTTCCGCAGCTGTCAAATGAATTTAGAATTGCATATGATTGCGCTTCAGCTTGCCATTGGAGTGCTTCCCCGAAGTCTTCTCCCATAAATACCGAATCTAATATTAATTCAAATTGCCCAAAATCGCAGACCAACGGTGGGAGTTCTTGACTGGAACTGCCGCACTGACCGGGGCAAGTTGGTGCATTGCCAGCATTTGCCAATGGGACAAACCAATCTCCTTGCCCATTGGCAGACCAACTTGGCAAAAAACAAGTTCTTTCAATTGGATCAACTATAAATTGGGATGCCATTATTAGTGGAACATTTGTATTCGCATTAAAAGCATTGCTCGGGTTGTATGCATCCGGAAGATCCCAGCAATTGCCCTGATGAGATTTTACTCCTATGATGGACCCATTGTCGATGTATAAGCCAACTCCTCCATCCATGTTATTTCCAAAAAATAGGGACCCCATGCAAGGCAATGAGAAGAAAAACCCTTTATCAGCAAATTGACTTGTATTACACCGTAAATAAGGTCCAGTCAGCGTTGAATGGTAAGAAATTTGATCGGAGAGTAAAGTCCCTACAACATCATTGCAAAATATTCTATTAAATACTCCCGATGTAGAAAAGGATTGTGGTGTTAAATCTATACCCTTCTTATTTGAACCTATCAAATAAATATCATTGTGATCTATTAGACCTCCGGAATTATTTTTTAATAGAATTCCATGTTTCGCCAGTCCGTTTACCCAAATTTGATTGTACTTAATTTCACAACTTTTGCTTTGGCAATCAGCAAGTTTAATTCCTGCTAAGTCTAGTTTAAAGTTTGAGCCCAAAGGTGGATCTATAGTTATGGTATTATCTTCTATTCTAAAATTTTGATTATAATTACCAACTATTTCTATTCCGATTTGGTTGGCCGTTATTGTGTTTTGGTAAATAAAATGGCTTCTATTTGAATTCGTTATTTCGATTCCTTTGCGACATTGATAAATATTGGAATTCATAAATTCTACCTGATTCCTTATACTCTTAATTCCAATATCACAATTATAAATAGAATTGTCTGCGAAACCATATATTGCCCTGCTTCCAGTACCAGTACTATATACAGCCACTCCGGTATAATCAATTGAACCTTGATTTTGCAATCTTGGTATGGTTTCTATTTCTGCACCTTGCAAATATATACCGGCGTTGCTCTCCGCATAAATGCCTGTATGTGCTTTTCTGAGACCACTATATGTTAATTCTGCAGATGCATTATTACTTAATTTTATCCCAATATTTGTATAAGTCCCAATTTTTACTAACTGTTGGCCAGAATAATAAGGTAGCCAATTGGTTTCTTCGGAAGTTAAACCCGAACCAGCTATATAACTATACGAATCATCGGATGTAATATGTATCACATTATTATGGAGCACAATCCCATCAAGAAAAACAGATGATTTTGACAGCGAATTTATACCAATTTCAGCATCTCTGATTTCACAAATACCTGGATTTCCGTTCGAATCATACATATCAATAAATAGATGAGTTCCAGGTTTTACTTCAATGCCTTTCCACATATGAGAACAGCCATGGATTACAACATTGTTTATCCGTTTTGAAGATGAAATATCATCGACAATTATTTTCCCGCCTGGACTAACAAGTACATCAGTGTTTTGAAAACCATAATCATCGTCCAAATACATCTCACCATCTACATAATATCCTTCGGCATTCATTTCGTCTCGAGGTACATTTGCATTTTCAATATATAAATCGGTTAAACTAGCTGAAACCCGGTATCCTTTGACATTAGTATACTGATCGTATCTGTCATTACTTGTGTTATTTTTATCGTATGTATATATAGTAGAATATTGAAAGTTTGCAGAAGTTCTTGAAATAAAATCAATTCCGCATTCAAGGGCCTCAATTTTATCATTGTCCTGGTCCCAGTAAGAAGGTATTATTCCTTCATAAATGTACATCATGGTTGTCTCCGTTTCTGTCAATGATATTGGGAAATATTCAATATGCTCTTCTGGAGTACCTGCATCAACAAGCACTTTTAATTTGGGCTCAATTAATTTATAAAATTTCTTATAAACTTCGATGACAATTTCCAGTGTAGCAGTTTTACAATTTGAAGTAGTACTTACAAAAAATGGTACACTAAGCACTCCTTTATCACAACCTACTCTAAAATAATTTCCATTAGAATTTTGAGAACCCTCATTGATACTAATACAAGCATTCAAACTATAATTATTGCCGGAATTTCTTTGGGTAAGCTTTGTTTCCTGGGAAGTTAAAACGATTAACTCCTTTTTGCCTTTGTAAAAAGAATCTTTCTTGTTTTTACCCTCTTCAACATTCAATTTAAAAGGATAACAAATGTTCCTGCAAACATCAATATCTTTAATAGTTGTGTCAATATTGTCTAAAGCGATATTATTATTCAAATGTTTTACTTGATCTTGACAATAATGACTCAAGCTTTTTGAATCCCAGTAGGATAATTCAAAAATGTCTTTGAGAAAACGAGAACACACGGTTGTAGATAAAATTATCGGATTGGAGCTTAATTCTGAGACATTAATCGCAATAACAAAACAAAATATTATTCTGCCCCCCCCCCATTTTCAAAAAATTAAAAAAGGTTTTCATATATTAAAATTAGAGGTTAAAAAATCAAAATTAAGTTTTTGAGAAAACAATTACCTCCACTCTTTGCAATTCGCATTGCTAATATATTACAAGAATACCAGGAATCCAAATAAAATGTGGAATATTTTTAATACAACTTAAAGAAAATTCTGATTCAGAGGTAGAGAGGCTGAAGGTGAAAGGCTAAAGACCAAAGGCTAAATAGATGACAAAATACCATTACAGTTAAACCCGTCCTATTCTGTAAATTCTTTAATTCTGTAAATTCTGCTTCTGACGAAGAGAGGCTCAAGGTGAAAGTTTGAAAGGGTAAAGGAAAGATAGGATAAATTAGCAGATTTTAAAAACAAACTAACGTTCGTAAGTTGATTTTATCAGACTATATCAACATTAGCACGTAAGCTTTACATTCAATCCATCATCAAAATTCTTCTTCAGACAATCCGAATCTCATCAGAAGCAGAATTTACAGAATTAGAAAATTTCCAGAATCAATAATTCCCTGAATATGTTTTACATTTGGCATAGGCAAAACTTTAGAAAAAGCAATTCCATGAAGTACTATCGCAACAAGCTTATCGTACCCACCACATGCTTCACCTGATTTTGATCGTCCGTCAATATCAATTTAAAGACATAAACACCCGGCAAACATTTTTGGCCTTTGTTAATGCCATTCCAGCCGGTGTCGCCACTGCCGATTTCATCTTTTAACATAGCATAAGTCCTGTTACCCCAACGATCAAAGATCTCCAGTGATACTCCTCTATATCCACTTCCAAAGGTGACATTCCAATAATCGTTTACGCCATCTTCATTTGGTGAAAAACATTTGGATAAAATACATTATAGTCGAGATCTAAAATTACAACCAGTACATATTCTTTACTGCAACCATTGCTGTCGGTTGCGACGATCATATAATGACCTCCCTTTTCCGGATTTATTTCATATTGCCACTTTCCAAGCATTCTACTTCCTTCCTCCGGAAGCAATTTCATATTCGCGATGTTCTGATTTTGATCCAATATCGACAATAACTCCGGAATTCTATCTTTGACGATGATCGTATCCTGATAACGAATTGAGATCTCCGGTGGCTCGAGCAATTCAAATGTATCCAGATATAAACACCGGTATTTGTCATAGAATCCTAAAATGTATTCTCCTGAAGCCAATCCATCAAATTTACCGTTGGTATTTATTTCTGTTCCAAGAACATATTCATGAATTCCGTTCTGTTGTTTTACAGACAAGTTGCCATTTCTATCTCCAAAACATTTAGGATGGATCAACTCCAATTCATAATGAATTGGCTCCGGTTTTGATACCTTGAACTGTACATCGTATTGACAATTGTTTTGATCAGTTACTTTTGCCTGAAATTCTCCATCATCTCTTATCTCAATACATCTGGAGTTTCCACCGGAAGACCATATATAACTCTTACCCCCTGAAATACACAATTCATTTTTGGAATTATTACAAATAATAGAATCTCCCGTTATTTTGATATCTTCCTTTGCATACGAATTTATCATAAGTAACTCTACTGAGTCGCAACCATTGATATTCTTCCCATGCAATTTAACCATGGTATCTCCGGGATAATGGACTCTACCACGGACATCCATTAACGAATCATAATAACAAATTGCTGTGTCTGTGCTTATCATTTGCAACTTACTAATATTCAAATTACAAATGGCTTGCCGGCTGACATTGCCTTCAGCAAATATTTTGATGACAACTGCGCGATCTCCTTCAGTTCTATTTAAAATGCCATCATGGACATAACGCAGTGATTGGATGTATACTTTAAGCTGATTTACATTTACAATCCCCGGCAATATGAAAGAATACAATGAATCATTTCTTTGTCTTAAATTGTTTTTAAATGTTGAATCCGCTAGGATGATTCGCTCTGCGCCCAAATCTTTCATTCCACTTATCCTGATCTGCATACTATCAACCCCGAGATCCGATTCAATATACAGATCCTTATCAGATATAGGCAATGCGTCTCGTCCACAGATGATTTGCCTGTGTTTGAAATCATATGGATATAATCCCGAACTATTGTCCCGGTCAAGGTCCAACAAAAATTCACATTCAGGGTCGCTTGATAAGATATCGTCAAAAGAAGTCAGGCTTTGTAAAAAGGTCTCTTGCCCATGAGGATAAATATGTTCGCCCAAAGGGGTAAATAAATCATTGATATAATCATATTCAAAAAGATACAAGGTATCTCCCAAGCGGTCATTTGGCATTTGAAATAAGCAATCCCATACAGCATGAGAATAGGGGTATCCGGAAACAATTAATTTTTTGTCCTTGCAACTATTATACTTAGTGGTGAGGCCTGTGATTTTAAAATCGGGCTGACGTAAATTGATTACATTGTAATTAGTATCTAATACAATAATTTCATTAGAAAAAGTATTTAAAGCTAATACAACATCATTAATGATAACAAAGTCTCTAATTTGATTTATTGTTCCATTTTCAAGATCTACTAATAATTCAATATTTGAAAAATCAGGCTGGCTTCTAAAAAATGTTCTCCGTCCTTTATTATAACTAGATTCAAAATAAAGCCTGCCTAAATAATCAACAAATAAATCTGAAAATGATGACCAAAAAAAGCCAATATTTCTAGATACAATATTTGTATCACAAACATTAAGATCCAGTAATTTTAAATCTGTAATGCCTCCTCCCATTGCTGGCGACCCAGGAGATTGTCTAGCCGTAGTATAAAGTAAACCATTTTGATTATATGAAATTCGGTACAACCTAAATGTTTTATTACAAAATATATCTTCAAAATCTATGTAATTATTAGATACTTTTACAGAGTGGTATGTTGCACCGCCATAATATGCTAGTATATCTTGTGCGACTATATCTACACAAAAGCCAAGAACTGAAAAATACAACAGCCAAATTATTCTCATCTACATTATTCATTTATGTATTTGAAAACATAATTTGCATCTCCATCTATTATTCTTATAAATAAATTATTAAAACCCGAAATGTTAATTTTTAGCGGATTAAATCCAGAACTTACAATCACCCTCTCAATTTTTAAAATCCTACCAACTAAATCCAAAATTTGAAGCTCGATTTCAGCTGGATTCATCCCATAATAATAAATCCCATCTTTTAAAACTACAAAGGAAGTATTAGCAGAACTATTATAACTCAATTCTAATTTTGGCTTTAGACTTGCTAAATTATAATCACCCGCTTCAAATTTTTTTCGCTGGTCAATATATAAATAATTATTTATATCATCAATATTTTTTACTACTTCCAATTCAATTCTAATAACGTTCTCATTAGCAATACTCTTTACTACTCTATTAAAATTATAATTTAAATACCATGCAAAAAATTCATTTTTTGATTCATTTATCTTGTATTTAATATTTAATTTTTCATTTGTAAACACACCTTTTACTTTAAGGTAGTCAAAGTCAACTTTAACAGGTAATTGAAAATATGTTATACCAAGATCAGACAATTCAAAATAATAATCCAATTGAACTGAAGTGCCAATTTTTAGGGAATTAGTTTGGTGGTCATTTTTTCCAGAAATAAGTCTATCCACTCCTTCCTTATCTGGTTTAAAACTATAAGAGTCGCAAACCCAATCATTTGGGTTGGATTCATTATTATCTAATTCTCCAATTTTTGTCGTCCTGAAATAAGAATATTGAGGTTGCGTAGTCGACGAGCTAAGTGTAGATGAAGAAACATTTAGCCAAAATATATTACCTGACCATCCATCGGATATGGTCCATGAGTAGGGATCGCTTTGAAATGAACCCCAGTTGTTGTTAATCTCTTGAGCACTAAACCATTCCCAGCTATTACGCGTGAATTCAATGTCTTCTCCAACTAAATCCTCAATTTGTTCAGCATCATCACTATCAATTTCATGGTTATCATTGCAATCGGCAGCCACCATTTTATAAGGATCAGTAATGTATTCCACATCATTTACATGCCTTAAAATAATTACCGCATCAGCGACTGAAATCCCATTTTGATAATCTTCTAAATCATTAGCACTATAAGGTGTAATTGAAAGATCATTATCACTTCCATTTAATGTCGGGCTTACTTTAATTGAATCACCATACGAACTTGGGCATGACCCGGTGCAGGGTTGTTTCATATCATCATCATTAGGAAAAATGTTTTCTACCCTAAAACAGTGATTCATTACTCCAAAACTATAATTTCGAAATAATGATTTTCCTGTAAAATAGATTCGAGTTGTTTGTGAATTCAAATCAATCACAAATAGAGCTAGGGTCAAACAAAATATTATTCTGCCCCCCCCCATTTTCAAAAAATTAAATAAGGTTTTCATATAATAATATTAGAGGTTAAAAAATCAAAATTAGGTTTTTGAGAAAACAACTACCTCCACTCTTTGCAATTCGCATTGCTAATATATTACAATAATACCAAGAATCCAAATAAAATGTGGAATATTTTTAATACAACTTAAAGAAAATTCTGATTCAGAGGTAGAGAGGCTGAAGGGGAAAGGCTAAAGACCAAAGGCTAAATAGATGACAAAATACCATTACAGTTAAACCCGTCCTATTCTGTAAATTCTTTAATTCTGTAAATTCTGCTTCTGACAAAGAGAGGCTAAAGGTGAAAGTTTGAAAGGGTAAAGGGAAGAGGATAGATTAGCAGGTTTTAAAAACAAACTAACGTTCGTAAGTTGTGTTTATCAGACTGTATCAACTTTAGCACGTAAGCTTTACATTCAATCCATGATCAAAATTCTTCTTCAGACAATCCGAATCTCATCAGAAGCAGAATTTACAGAATTAGAAAATTTCCAGAATTAATAATTCCCTTAATATGTTTTACATTTGGCATAGGCAAAACTTTAGAAAAAGCAATTCCATGAAGTACTATCGCAACAAGCTTATCGTACCCACCACATGCTTCACCTGATTTTGATCGTCCGTCAATATCAATTTAAAGACATAAACACCCGGTAAACATTTTTGCCCATTGTTAATGCCATTCCAGCCGGTGTCGCCACTGCCGATTTCATCTTTTAACATAGCATAAGTCCTGTTACCCCAACGATCAAAGATCTCCAGTGATACTCCTCTATATCCACTTCCAAAGGTGACATTCCAATAATCGTTTACGCCATCTTCATTTGGTGAAAAAACATTTGGATAAAATACATTATAGTCGAGATCTAAAATTACAACCAGTACATATTCTTTACTGCAACCATTGCTGTCGGTTGCGACGATCATATAATGACCTCCCTTTTCCGGATTTATTTCATATTGCCACTTTTCAAGCATTCTACTTCCTTCCTCCGGAAGCAATTTCATATTCGCGATGTTCTGATTTTGATCCAATATCGACAATAACTCCGGAATTCTATCTTTGACGATGATCGTATCCTCATATCGAATTGAGATCTCCGGTGGCTCGAGCAATTCAAACGTATCCAGATATAAACACCGGTATTTGTCATAGCATCCTAAAATGTATTCTCCTGCAGCCAATCCACTAAATGTACCGCTGGTATTTATTTCTGTTCCAAGAACATATTCATGAATTCCGTTCTGTTGTTTTACGGACAAGTTGCCATTTCTATCTCCAAAACATTTAGGATGGATCAACTCCAATTCATAATGAATTGGTTCCGGTTTTGATACTTTGAATTGCACTTCATATTTACAATTGTTTTGATCAAATACTCTTGCCTGGAAAACTCCATCGTTGCTGATCTCGATACATCTGGAGTTTATACCTGAATACCAAATAAAGTTGCTACCCCCTGAAATACACAATTCATTTTTGGCATTATTGCAAATAATAGTATCTCCAGTTATTTGGATATCTTCCTTTGCTAAAGGCTTTATTATAAGGAGCTCGACAGAGTCGCAACCATTGATATTTTTTCCCTCCATGTTAACCATGGTATCTCCGGGATAATAGATTCTGCCTTGTTCATCCATTAACGAATCATAATAACAAATTGCAGTGTCTCTTCCTATCAGTTGCAACTGACTAATACTCAAATTGCAGATGGCTTGCCGGCTGACATTGCCTTCAGCAAATATTTTGATGACAACTGCACGATCACCCTCTGTTCTGTTAATAATGCCCTCATGGACATAACGCAGAGATTGAAGGTATGCTTTAAGCTGATTTACATTTACGATCCCGGGCAATATGAAAGAATACAATGAATCATTTCTTTGCCTTAAATAGTTTTTAAAGCTAGAATCCGATACGATAATTCGCTCTGCGCCCAAATCTTTCATTCCACTTATCCTGATCTGCATACTATCGACACCGAGATCAGATTCAATATACAAATCCATATCGGATAAAGGCAATGCGTCTCGTCCACAGATGATTTGCCTGTGTTTGAAATCATATGGATATAATCCCGAACTATTGTCCCGGTCAAGGTCCAACAAAAATTCACATTCCGGATCGCTTGATAAGATGTCGTCAAAAGAGGTCAATGATGGAATAGTTGCTCTTCCCATGTGCGCATAATAATGCTTACCCAGGAATTTGAATGTGTCGACTTTGTAATCATAATCAAAAAGATAGAGCGTGTCATTCAATTTATGGTTAGGGTTCTTTTTTAAAGAATCATATACAGCATGTGTATAGGGGTATCCTGAAACAATAAGTCTGCGGTCTTTGCAATTGATGTATTTGGAAGTCAACTTTGTAATGTGAAATCTAGGGTTTATTATTCTTTGTATAATATAATTAGTATCCATTATATACAGTTGATTGTAATTATTGTTCAATACAATTACATCTGTTCCCAAAATGACCATGTCATGGATCAGAGGTTCTGGAAAATCACTCACACTCCTTAATACTTGTATGTTATTAAAACCTTTATCGCAACAGTATAACTTTATTGAATCAAACGGATTCATCCTATCGCAACAATATATGCGACCCGAGTAGTCAACAAATAAATTGAGAGGAGAAATAGTATTTTCTGAGGTATGAGTAATAATTGTTGTATCGCATTTTAATAAGTCAACATACTTTAAATCAACATTAAATACGATTGAATTGCCTTTTTTACTGTAATAGCTACTTGTAGAATAAAGTAATCCATTTTGTTGATAACATACTGTTCCAAACCCATAAGTCTTATTGCAAAAATTATCTTTAAATTGAGTGAAATCATTTGAAATCAATATCGAATGATAGGTATTGTACCCGTAATGCACAATAATGTCCTGCGAAGATGCAATTTGTGAAAATAAGATGAACAAGGCTAAATAATAGTTGAGCCGCATAGACGTAAGCTATTTAACCATTTTGATCAAATGTGTTTTTTCAATATCAAGGATACGAATGAATGATATGCCTGATGTTGATTTTAAAATTGCATCATCGTTGTATCCTGGAGTTATCCATAATTTTTTTGAATACACCAATTGCCCGGATAGGTTAAAAGTCTGAATTTCCACTGGCTTACTCTCAATCCCTGAATAATAAAGTCTATCGGCACATAAAACATAAAGATCCTTTGGATACGCGATATCCCCAATTTCTACATAGGGTATTAAATTTTCTAAATCAGGATTACCCGCCTCAATCTGCCATTTACGGTTGATAGAAATCACTTCATCCAGTTTTCTTACTTCCTGTATCACCTCTATTTCCAGAGTAATCAGATCTCCATCAAAATGACTTTCCTTTTGCTGAAATGCATCTCTATTGAGAGCATAAGCAATGAATTCGTTGTTTGACACTTTTTCCTTATACTTTATGCTCATATTGCTGGACATATGTACATTTTTAATCCTCAGAAAATCATAATTGATCTTCAATGGCATTTGAAAATAAGCCACTCCTCCTTGTTGTTTTTCACACTTGAAATACAATTTAAAGCTAGTTTTGGGTTTGAATATGGTATTAAAGACTTCCGCATCTTTGGATTTGATTTGGTGGGCCTCATCGTTATCACCCACCAAACTGTAGGTTCCGCATACCCAGTCATTGGGATTACTTTGGTTGTGCACGTCCCCCACTTTGGTACAGGTGTAATAAAAAAACTGAGGCTGGGTGGTTCCAGAAGTTAAAGTAGACGTGGACACATTCAACCAAAAAATATACCCTGAATATCGATCTGAAATTGTCCAGGAGTAAGGGTCACTTTGGAATGAGCCGTAATTATCAATAATTTCTTTTTGATTAAACCATTCCCAGCTATTCCTCGTAAAAAGCAAATCCTCACCGATTAGATCTTCAATTTGTTCAACATCATCTTCGTCGATTTCGTTGTTGTGGTTACAATCAGCTGCAACCATTTTGTATGGATCGGTAATATATTCTTCATCATTCACATGTTTTAAAATTACAGCAGCATCTCCTATGGTAACTCCGTTAATGTAATCATCAAAATCACAAGCACTATATGGGTGTACGGAAAGATCATTGTCATTTCCGTTAGAGGCATCGCTTGCATCAAATTCTCCTCCATAAGAGGAAGGACATGATGATGTACAATCCGTTACAGGTGTAGTTGGGCCATAATTATCAATTCTGTTCTGAACAGTGAAACAATGATTCTTGACTCCAAAATTGTAATTTCGAAAAAGGGAATTCCCGGTAAATGTGACTGGGGTGCTTTGTGAATTAAGATCGCCCATGAATAAACTAAGGAAAGAACAAAATATTATTCTGCCCCCCCCCATTTTCAAAAAATTAAATAAGGTTTTCATATAATAATATTAGAGGTTAAAAAATCAAAATTAGGTTTTTGAGAAAACAACTACCTCCACTCTTTGCAATTCGCATTGCTAATATATTACAAGAATACCAGGAATCCAAATAAAATGTGGAATATTTTTAATACAACTTAAAGAAAATTCTGATTCAGAGGTAGAGAGGCTGAAGGGGAAAGGCTAAAGACCAAAGGCTAAATAGATGACAAAATACCATTACAGTTAAACCCGTCCTATTCTGTAAATTCTTTAATTCTGTAAATTCTGCTTCTGACAAAGAGAGGCTCAAGGTATAAGTTTGAAAGGTTAAAGGAAAGAGGAGCGTTTACAAGTTTAAGCTATAAACTAACGTTCGTAAGTTATGTTTATCAGGCTGTATCAACTTTAGCACGTAAGCTTTACATTTAATCCATCATCAAAATTCTTCTTCAGACAATCCGAATCTCATCTGAAGCAGAATTTGCAGAATTAGTAAATTTTCAGAATTAATAATTCCCTGAATATGTTTTAACATTTGGCATAGGCAAAACTTTAGAAAAAGCAATTCCATGAAGTACTATCGCAACAAGCTTATCGTACCTACCACATGCTTCACCTGATTTTGATCGTCCTTCAATATCAATTTAAAGACATATACACCCGGCAAACATTTTTGGCCCTTGTAAATTCCATTCCAACCGATGTCGCCATTGCCAATTTCATCGTTAGTCATAGTATAAGATCTGTTACCCCAACGATCAAAGATCTCCAGTGATACTCCTCTATATCCACTTCCAAGGGTGACATTCCAATAATCGTTTACGCCATCTTCATTTGGTGAAAAAACATTTGGATAAAATACATTATAGTCGAGATCTAAAATCACGACCAGTACATATTCTTTACTGCAACCATAGCTGTCGGTTGCGACAATTTTATAGTTACCTCCACGTTCCGGATTTATTTCATATTGCCACTTTCCAAGCATTCTACTTCCTTCCTCCGGAAGCAATTTCATATTCGCGATGTTCTGATTTTGATCCAATATCGACAATAACTCCGGAATTCTATCTTTGACGATGATCGTATCCTGATATCGAATAGAAATCTCCGGTGGATCGAGCAATTCAAACGTATCCAGATATAAACACCGGTATTTGTCGTAGAATCCTAAAATGTATTCTCCTGCAGCCAATCCACTAAATGTACCGCTGGTATTTATTTCTGTTCCAAGAACATATTCATGAATTCCGTTCTGTTGTTTTACAGACAAGTTGCCATTTCTATCTCCAAAACATTTAGGATGGATCAACTCCAATTCATAATGAATTGGCTCCGGTTTTGATACCTTGAATTGTACATCGTATTGACAATTGTTTTGATCAGTTACTTTTGCCTGGAAAACTCCATCATCTCTTATCTCAATACATCTGGAGTTTGCACCGGAAGACCATATATAACTCTTACCTCCTGAAATACACAATTCATTTTTCGCATTATTGCAAATAATGGAATCTCCTGTAATTTGAATATCTTCCTTTGCTAACGGTTTTATCATAAGCAGCTCGACAGAGTCGCAACCATTGATATTTTTTCCCTCCATGTTAACCATCGTATCTCCGGGATAATAGATTCTGCCTTGTTCATCCATTAACGAATCATAATAACAAATTGCAGTGTCTCTGCTTATCAGTTGCAACTGACTAATACTCAAATTACAAATAGCTTGCCGGTTGACATTGCCTTCAGCAAATATTTTGATGACAACTGCACGATCACCCTCTGTTCTGTTTATAATGCCCTCATGGACATAACGCAGAGATTGAAGGTATGCTTTAAGCTGATTTACATTTACGATCCCGGGCAATATGAAAGAATACAATGAATCATTTCTTTGTCTTAAATTGTTTTTAAATGTTGAATCCGCTAGGATGATTCGCTCTGCGCCCAAATCTTTCATTCCACTTATCCTGATCTGCATACTATCGACACCGAGATCAGATTCAATATACAAATCCTTATCGGATAAGGGAAAGAAGTCTCGTCCACAGATGATTTGTTTGTGTTTGAAATCATATGGATATAATCCCGAACTATTGTCCCGGTCAAGGTCCAACAAAAATTCACATTCAGGGTCGCTTGATAAGATGTCGTCAAAAGATGTAAGGCTTTGTAAAAAAATTTCTTGCCCATGTGGGTATATATGTTTGCCCAAAGGGGTCAATAAATCATTGATATAATCATATTCAAAAAGATACAAGGTATCTCCCAAGCGGTCATTTGGCATCTGAAATAAGGAATCCCATACAGCATGAGAATAGGGGTATCCGGAAACAATTAACTTTTTGTCCTTGCAACTATTATACTTAGTCGTAAGCCCCGTTATTTTAAAGTCGGGCTGAAGGATGCGTTGAAAGTTAAAATTATTGTCTATTACAAATATTTCATTAAGCGTACTTAAAACAAGTATTGTATCTCCTAATATGACCATATCTCGCGATATTGTGCTACCAAAATCCACTAAGGTATCAATATTAGAAAAATCTACATTACATCTATACATTCCACGTTTATTCACAGTTTTAGATCCTTGGTATAACTTTCCCAAATAATCCACAAATAAAAAATAAGGGCCCGAATAAAAAATTCCTCGTGTTCTGCTAATAAATGAGGTATCACATTTAAGAACGTCAAAATATTTTAAATCTGTAATTATTCTGCTCATCCCTGAAATATGATCAGCAGCTATATGATTCCATGAAGTATATAATTGCCCCTTTTCTTGGTAAGTTAAATCTCCATGGACAAAAGTCTTATTACAGAATATATCTTCGAACTGCGAATATCCATTTGATATTTTAACTAAATGATAACTTGTTCCTCCATAGTAGGCGAGGATATCCTGCGCTTTTAAATAATCCAGATTTAAACTAAAAAGTATCAATACAACTAATACTCGCATACAACAAATATCAGTAATTCACTTTTATCGTATAAGCTCTGTCATGATCAATAATTCTAACAATTTGATATGTCTTAACTCCTATTATTTCCTGAAAATCATTGTAACCCGGATTTAACATTACAATAAGCTTTCTTATCAATTGCCCTGACAAACTAAAAAACTGTAGCTCTACTTTATGGCTAAGTGCTCCAGAATAATAGATCCGTCCATCGTTTATGTAATATGGATCACTTGGCCGTTCAATATCTTTAATTTCTATGTAGGGCTTCAAATTTAAAAAATCTATATTACCTGCCTCCAGGTTTTTCTTACCATTGATGGATAGTACCTGATCAAGACTTCCGACATCCTGTAAAACTTCGATGTCTAAAGTTACAAGGTATCCCCTACAATTATTTTTCTGATTGTCCATTAAATTTTTATTGATGCAATATGCAATAAATTCATTTTTTAATTCATTTGGTCTGTGCTTTACAATCATATCCGGACATGTACTTATCTTATTAATATTCAAATAATTATAATTTATTATCAATGGCATTTGAAAATAAAATACATTTTCAGTTGCGTGCTCATACTTAAAATAAACTTTAAATTTAGTTCCAGGCGCCAGTGATGTGGTTAACCTATCAGCCTTAATTATCCGGAGACTATTCTCTTGATCGTCATCGCCCTTTAAACTATATGTACCGCATACCCAGTTATTGGGGTTACTTTGATTATGTACATCGCCTACTTTTGTACTTAAATAATAAAAAAATTGTGGCTGAGTTGTTCCCGAGCTTAAAGTAGAAGTGGAAACATCCAACCAAAAAATATAACCTGAATATCGATCTGAAATAGTCCAAGAATATGGATCACTTTGAAACGACCCATAGTTATCTATAATTTCTTTTTGATTAAACCACTCCCAACTATTTCTTGTAAAAGGAATATCCTCACCAATCAAATCTTCTATTTGCTCCGCATCACCTGCATCTATTCCACAATTTTCATTACAATCTGCAGCCACTAACTTATAAGGATCTGTAATGTATTGTTCTTCGTTTACATGCAGATATATTAATGCTGCATCAGCTGTAGTAACTCCATTTATATAATCATCAAAATCATTCGCACTATAGGGATGAACTGAAATATCATTGTCATTTCCATTTAAATTTTCACTAGCATTAAATTCACCTCCATAAGATGATGGGCAAGTTGATGTACATTCGTCAGCTTCGCCAGGTGGGTCAGTTGTTGAATATCTATTAGAAATTTCAAAACAATGATTCTTTACTCCGAAATTATAATTTCGAAAAAGCGAATTTCCCGTAAAAGAGACCGGAGTTTGTGAATGCACTTCAATCACAAATAAAGCTAGGGTCAAACAAAATATTATTCTGCCCCCCCCCATTTTCAAAAAATTAAATAAGGTTTTCATATAATAATATTAGAGGTTAAAAAATCAAAATTAGGTTTTTGAGAAAACAACTACCTCCACTCTTTGCAATTTGCTTTGCTAATATATTACAAGAATACCAAGAATCCAAATAAAATGTGGAATATTTTTAATACAACTTAAAGAAAATTCTGATTCAGAGGTAGAGAGGCTGAAGGGGAAAGGCTAAAGACCAAAGGCTAAATAGATGACAAAATACCATTACAGTTAAACCCGTCCTATTCTGTAAATTCTTTAATTCTGTAAATTCTGCTTCTGATGAAGAGAGGCTAAAGGTGAAAGTTTGAAAGGGTAAAGGAAAGATAGGATAAATTAGCAGATTTAATACAAGCCTAACGTTCGTAAGTTGAGGTAAACAGGATTTGTAATCTCTTGGCTCAAATCAGTATTCTGCAAATTCTACCTCTGGTAAAGATAGACAAAAGAAAATGTGATTTTGATATTACTATGTCAAGAATTTCTGCAAAAGTAATTTAAAGGTGGTTGCGGGTAAAGTTTTTCCTTTTCAGCTTTTCCCTTTTATCCTTATAAGCTTTATCAATCCCCAACCACCTTCCAATTCCTATACCCAAACAAATGCCTTCCTCCAAGGCATTGCTGCTCTATTGCGCTTAAGATTTTGTATTTTAATTTTTCGTGTTTCAGGGATGGACGAGCCGGCTTATAGTTCTTTTCAAAATGCAACCGATCTTTCCAGTTGAAACGGTTTATAAAATCTTTTAACACCTGTGGATGTGTATCTTTAAATACGGAATAATCATTCATGTTGCCATAATCGAAATCGGACGACCGTTGAGCGTGTCTTCGCTTTACTTCATCGGCGTCGTGATAGGCCCCATCCATCACCACCGTTTTTTGTTGCATCATCGAGGGTGGACGTACCCAACCGTAATGGTAAATTTCGGCATCGATTTTTCGCACGCGCAAAGGCCTGCTGTTGATTTTATCCCGGTAATTCAATCCATCAAAGGCTTTGAAACTTCGAAAGGATTGTGCATCTCCGAATGAATGTATATCAGGCAGATTTCGGATGAGACGAATCTCCGCCGGATACCATGCATGCGATTCCACAAAATGCTGGTAATCGCCCCAAAAATGTTTGTAGCGAAATAAAAATCCCTAGGTCTTTACATCTTCCAAATACAACGAACAAACGTTTGTTAGTACCTCATGATAGCGCTCATGAATGAGTTCATCAGACTGCAGATACAACAACCAGTCACCCGTGCAAGCCTGTTTCGCAAGATCTGTTTGTTGTGCATACACCATGCCTCTGGGATATCTTGCTACATCCCACTCAGTGTGAATAATTTTTAATTTATCGGAAGTAACAGCACGCAATTGCGCTTCGGTTTGGTCATCGGAATCCCCTTTTCCAAGGGCGACCACAAATTCATCAACCACCGGCAATACTGATAAAATTGATTCTACAAATGGGTAATACAGTTTGGATGTATTCCGCATGAAGCTAAACCCGCTGATCCTCATGCATCAGATATTTTCAATTTTTATAAGAATCAGGCTTTGAGTATCCATTTTGCAATCTCTTTCAAACTCGCTTTCTTCCCGTACATCAAAATGCCTACTCTGTATATACGACTGGCCATCCAGATCATAAAGTAACAAAATGCAAACAATACGACCAGTGAAGACAACACTTTCCACCAGGGCGGATCAAAGGCCAGCAATGCAGGCATCGTGATCGGACTAAAGAATGGGAAAAAGGCAGCAAAAGTAGCGAGGCTGCTTTCCGGCAATCGAATCGCCTGAAACATCACGTAAATCGCCAGGATAATCGGTATGGTCACAATAATGGTAAGTGATTGTGCATCGTTGATATCATCTCCTGTTGCTGCTCCAATCGCAGCAAACATGGATGCATATAAAAAGTAACCGCCGATAAAATATAAAATAAATACTACACCGATCTTCAACCAATTCAAGGCTGCGATTTCGCGAATGATGGTTGCCAATTCATCCTGATCGATAGGAGCCTGTGTCGTCATTGGCTGACTGGCCTCCTGCAATTGTTGTACATCGATGCCTGCAATTTGCATACCCAGGAAATAAATAATGGGAATTAATATAAGCCAGATTACAATTTGTGTCAAACCCACCAGTCCAACTCCTATCACTTTCCCCAACATCAGTTCGACGGGTTTTGCAGAAGAGATGATCACTTCAACGACGCGATTTACTTTTTCATCTGCAACAGATCGCATAACGGAAGCTCCGTACAAAAAGATGATAAAGAAAATAATATATCCCATCGCACCTCCGATCACGGTCGCTATTTTTACAGTATGTGCCGAACGGTCCTTTTCTTCAGGTGTGATCGGTTCAGGATCGATGCTGACTTTTGTTTTAAGTTTATCGAGTTGTCCCTTATCGAGTGCAAGTAATTTGATCTTGTGATCGCGAATACCTTCTTCCAGGTAGTTTTCTAATCTGGATTCCATTTCGATATCCAGCGGATTATTCGAATAAAAATAAGAAGTATAATTCGCTACATCCACTCCCGCCATTTCAGGTAAGACCCAGATGCCATCCATTTCCGATTTTTCGTATTTCGATCGAAGGGTCTCCATCGATTCCGAACTCATTACAAAATTGAATTTTTCCCCCTGCGAAGGAAGATTCAACTCCATATTACTTTTATTAACGACTGTTATTTTATAAGTTTTGTCTCCTTCGTAACTGAAGATAATTCCAACCACAATAAAAAATATGAGAAATCCCAAAGGAGTAAGTAAAGTTGTCAGAATAAACTTCCAGTTCTTAACCTTGGTGAGATATTCCCTGCTGATGATGAGTCCAAGTTTATTCATGATTGATCTCGTTTACGGTTTTAATAAATATTTGATTGAAGCTTGGCAGCAATTCGTTGAATCCGGCGATTTCAGCACCGTTTCTAATGAAAAAATCCAGGATCGCATTGCCCGTTTGTCCGGGCTTAAGCCTTACGTGATAATGCAAAGAATTTACCTGAATGATTTCCTGAAATCCATGTTCCGGCAAATGAATTTCTGAATGTAATTTGACCTCAAATAAATTTTCCTTAAAGCGATTTCTTACTTCACCAACTTCTCCGTTTAAAACTACTTTTCCCTTATTAATGAGGATGATGTGTTCGCACATCTCTTCAACCTGCTCCATGCGATGGGTTGAAAATAAAATGCTGGCGCCTTCATTTTTTAAGCGGATGATTTCATCCTTGATGAGATTGGTATTGATGGGATCCAATCCTGAAAAAGGTTCGTCGAGAATGATCAGTTTGGGATTGTGGCTTACTGTTGCAATGAACTGTACTTTTTGGGACATCCCTTTCGAAAGCTCTTCTACTTTTTTCGACCACCAGGATTCAATCTCAAATTTCTTCATCCAGTAAACGACATTGCGTTCGGCATCCGTTTTGCTCAGACCCCTTAGTCTTGTCAAAAAAATCAGCTGTTCGCCAACTTTCATTTTTTTGTATAGACCCCTTTCCTCAGGCATATAACCAATCGAAGGGTTCAGGGTTTTATAAACGCTTTTTCCGTTGAGTAGGACCGTCCCGGAATCGGCCTGGGTGATCCCTGTAATGATCCGGATCAGTGAGGTTTTACCGGCGCCATTGGGGCCCAATAAACCCATAACACATGAATGGGGCACATCAAAACTGACATGGTCCACTGCTTTGAGGCCGCCGTAGTCTTTGACTACATTTTGTAATTCAAGTATTTCAGGCATAGTTGAAAATGAAGGCTAAATTAAGAAGTATGGACAAAACTAAACTTTATCCCTTAGTTATCTGAAATTGATCGACCATTCTATTGAATTTAACGATGAGGATATTCTAGCAAACTACCTATTTTGTATTTTTACATAAAATATTACCCATGATAAGCAAAGATAGAATTATGGCAGAACTGAATCTGCTACCTGAGCAATTTTCACTCGAAGATTTTATTGAAAGGCTTATTTTTCTTGAAAAGCTAGAAGAGAGAATTTGTGAATCGGAAACAGAACTTGTAGTAGATGAAGAGCTTGTAAAGAAGGAAATAGAAGAATGGTTCAAGTAAAATGGTTACATTCTGCAAAGACAGATTTAAAGGAAATTTATTTATATATTTCAAAAGACTCAAAGAAATATGCAAAATTTCAGGTTCTAAGAATTCAACGGAAGATAAGCCTTCTTCGAAAGAATATTTTGATAGGCAAAATTTTACCTGAATTAAACAGACCAGACATAAGAGAGCTCATTGAAGGGCATTATCGAATAGTATATAAAGTGATTCATAGCAATCAAGTACACATCTTATTGATTCACCACTCAGCGAGGGACATCACCCGTCGGATTCCCTAAAAAATGAAGCAAAGAATGAAATATTGTACAACTCGATTGAAACTTAAAATAAAACTTAGTTAAAAATATTTGATTCGGAAAAATCTAAAGTCCGTTTTACAGGTCCGGATACGAAATAGGCGGACAGCGCAATTTCCCAAAGTAATAGATCAGGTTTACTCCAAAACTCAGGAATTTGTCTTTTTCGTTATGGTCACCTCTTTGCGTACCAGGAGTTCCAATTTTAGCTGAACCATCCACGGGTATGGAGCGATCTGAAAGGTCCACGGCAATTTGTCCTCTATTGATGAGCAATTCGGTATCATCGGGATAATATCCGCTGACATCATCCAAAAAATCTGTAGCTGTCAGACGGTAACCCAGATCAAAATTGAGGCTCCATTTATCATTGAGATCCAGTTTTACACCACCGCCAATCAGCCATGCACTTCCGATCTCGTTGTATTCTTGTCCGGAAATCTGCCCTTCTGTACCCAATTCGCGCAAGGCTACATTTTCACCCTGGTATTCCGTTTTAGGATTATAGTGAAAAATGCTGATGCCTGCATACATGTAAGGGCTCACAAATTCTTCCCGGGAACCGTGTTTCAGCGGGAAAAAATTAAATTCCATACAAGGCGCTACCTCAAAAACATCTGAAAAAAAATTGAGGTTTCTGCGGAGATCAAAAGCATTTCTTGATTTCGCATCATTTCCAGCTATTCTATGGTAATTAAGCTGCATTCTTACAGAAAGACGGGTATCAAAATTATACCTTCCAGTAAACCCAAATGCCAGACCGGGCTCATTGAGCCGGTAAAGATTGTTGAGATCGCCAAAATAATGCGCAGCTCCGATCCAGCCACCCAATTCATATCCTTTTTGAGCTATAACCGGGCTTCCCAAAATTCCTAAAAAAAGAATAAAAAATATGGTTTTCAATGATTTAAGCATAGTCAATGGAGGGTAACGTAAATTCTTCCGGAATATTTTGATAGATGGGCTCGAATTTGGTGCGGAATGGGTTGGAATTGATTTCCGGAATGGGTTGAAACCCATTCCTATTCATAGCCTATTCTAAAATTTAACTTTTTTTGGGTTTCCGTCATTTAATGAATTGGATGTAATTCCGACTTTTTATTCCGGCTGAAGCCGGCTGACAGTGGATGTTTTATTGTTCTCCATTTATAAAACATTTCCAGATATCGAAAAATTTATTTGATTGATCTTTTCTGATTGGACAAATTTCATTTTCATTTTGTTCCTCATATGGAATGGGTTGAAACCCATTCCTATTCATAGCCTATTCTAAAATTTAACTTTTTTTGGGTTTCCGTTATTTAATGAGTTGGATTCGATTCCGGCTTTTTATTCCGGCTGAAGCCGGCTGACGATGGATGTTTTATTGCTCTCCATTTATAAAACATTTCCAGATATCTAAAATTTATTTGATTGATCTTTTCTGATTGGACAAATTTCATTTTCATTTTGTTCCTCATATGGAATGGGTTGAAACCCATTCCTATTCATAGCCTATTCTAAAATTTAACTTTTTTTGGGTTTCCGTTATTTAATGAGTTGGATTTAATTCCGACTTTTTATTCCGGCTGAAGCCGGCTGACGATTGCTTGTATTCTGATTTTTGGAATCATTCTTTAGCCTAAAGCTATAAGTTTTGTACCTTTATGAAATAAATTACTAACAAACGTTTGTTAGTTTTTCACCTCTAACATCTAACATCTATAATCTATCAACCATCACCATCAACCGCCCAGTCCAACAGCTGCGGAGATTTCGAGCATTTTGTCGATGCTTGCTTTTGCTTTGAAGATGACATCATCAGGTAAGATGATTTCAGGTTGTTCATATTTCATACACAGGTATAGTTTTTTAAGTGTGTTGCGTTTCATGTGTGGGCATTCGTTACATGCGCAGTTGTTGTTGGGTGGCGCGGGGATGAAAGTTTTGTCGGGGCATTTCAATTGCATTTGGTGGAGTATGCCACTTTCTGTGGCCACGATGAAAGACATGGCCGGATTTGTTTGTACAAACTTCAACAAACCGCTGGTAGATCCAATATATTCTGCGAGTTGCAATACAGCTTCTTCGCATTCCGGGTGTGCAATTATGATCGCTTCCGGATGTTGTAATTTAAGTTTAGTGATTTTCTCTCTGGAAAATATTTCGTGCACCATACAGGCGCCATCCCATTTGACCAGTTTTCTTCCTGTTTGCTTTTCGAGATAGGCGCCAAGATTTTTATCCGGTGCAAAGACGATTCCCTTTTCGGGAGGGATGGCGTTAATGATATGAACTGCATTCGATGAAGTACAACAAATATCCGTTAGTGTTTTCAAATCAGCAGTACAGTTTACATAAGAAACAACTACGTGATCGGGATAATTTTCCATAAATTTTTTAAACAGCGGTGCAGGGCAAGAATCGGATAAAGAGCATCCTGCCTTTAGATCAGGAACTACGACTTTTTTCTGAGGTGAAAGAATTTTTGCCGTTTCAGCCATAAAATGGACTCCTGCAAATGCGATCATATCGGCTTTGGTGCGTGCCGCTTCCTGGGAAAGCTGCAAACTATCACCTACAAAGTCAGCCAAATCCTGTATGTCTGAATCCTGATAATAATGTGCAAGAATGACTGCGTTTTTTTCTTTTTTTAATTTTTGAATTTCTGATTCGAGATCCATTTCAGGATCGAGATCTACATCCAGAAAACCCCTTTTGTTTAAATCGTTTTCGTCGAATCGCATTTTAGAGTTCATGATAGTATTAAATTTCTGTCAATAATGATTGGCCTGTCATCTCTACCGGAATCGGTAATTGCAAGAGTTGTAAAATTGTTGGTGCAATATCTGCCAGTTTCCCGTTTTTTATTTTCAAATTTAGTTGTTCAGAAACTAATATACATGGCACCGGATTTTTTGTATGTGCTGTGTTTGGGCTTCCATCTTCATTGATCATGTAATCTGCGTTTCCGTGATCTGCAAGAATGATAAATGAATATTTTTTTTGCTTGCCCGTTTCTACAATTTTTGCAAGGCAGGTATCCACGGTTTCAGCAGCTTTCATAGCTGCATTGAAGACACCTGTATGACCGACCATATCTGTGTTTGCAAAATTTAAACAAATGAAATCGGGTTCTTCTATTTTCCACAAATCTAAAAGAGCTTCTGTAACTTCTATTGCACTCATCTCGGGTTGAAGATCATAAGTAGCAACTTTTGGTGAAGGAATCAATATCCTTTTTTCACCCGTAAATACTTTTTCTCTTCCTCCTGAAAAGAAATAACTCACATGCGGATATTTTTCAGTTTCCGCGATTCTCAATTGTGTCAATCCATACCTGGAAATACATTCACCTAAAGTGTATTTTAGATTCTGAGCTTCAAACAACACATTGATATTTTGAAAATTGGCATCATATCTCGTCATTGTGAGATAATACAGTGGCAGTGGCTTCATGGCATACTCTGCCTGCGCGATATGCTGCGTAAGGACTTGTGTCAGTTGACGCAATCGATCTGTACGAAAATTAAAACAGAATACGGCATCGTCCGGCTGAATGACTCCCATAGATGAATCTCCTATTTTGTGAGCTTCAACAAATTCGTCAGTGATTTGATTGCGATAACTTTCTTCTAATGCCTCACTGGCCATAGGATAAAGTTTTCCTTTTCCAGAAACCAATAAATCATAAGCTCTTTCGATGCGTTCCCATCTCTTATCGCGATCCATGGCGTAATACCTTCCTATTAAACTTGCAATTTTGGTATTTTTTCCTTCGAGGTATTTTTCCAATTCACGGAGGTATTGAAGTCCGTTTTGCGGATCCGTGTCACGACCATCAGTGATCACGTGCAGAAAGATTTTTTTCAATCCTTTATTTTCTAGTCCGTCAATCAGAGCCAACAAATGACGGATATGGCTGTGTACACCACCATCTGAAACTAGGCCAATCAAATGACAGGCTTTGTCATTTTTTAAACAGTATTGTGCCAATTGGTCCCATTCGGGATATTGTTCCAATTGGTCTTCAGCGAAAATCTTGTCGATTCGCGTAAGATCCTGATATACGATTCGGCCAGCACCTAAATTCAGATGGCCAACTTCCGAATTTCCCATTTGGCCTTCCGGGAGACCAACCTGATTTCCATAAGTGACGAGTCTGCTGTTGGGACATTCAGACAAGAGTTTGTCGAAATACGGTGTATTCGCTTGTAAAATGGCATCTGCAGAAGGTTTTTGTCCGATGCCCCAACCGTCTAATATGATCAAAATGGCTTTCTGATTCACGAATTGTTATAGTTTATAAAGCTTCAAAGTTGCTACGATTTTTTGAATCTTAAATGCAAAAGAAAACTTGGCTGTCTATGTTCCCTTATTGAATGAATTAACATAACTTTAAGCCGTGATTGAAACGAAACCGCTGAGTTCAGCGTCTAATTTATAAAACATGAGACTTCCTTTAATTGTTGTTCTAAGCATCTTCGGTTTAAGCGCCCAAACCCAGGGTTTTTCCAATTTTTTGGACTTGATGCGAAAATCGGATCTGAATTCAATGGCCGAGATGATGGACCAGCGCATGCAATATTGTTTCAACGATCAAATCGAAATTGCAGATAAATCAGTAGTCATCAAAGCGCTCAAGGCTTTTTTAGACAGAAATGTTCCAAAGTCGATCCAACCTGTACATAAGGGAAATTCCAAAGGAGATGACTCCAGTTTTACCATTGCAACAATGGAATCGCTGAATGGAAGAAAATACAGAATTTATTTATACGGCGAAGCTGTGCATAGTAAATTTTTAATCAAGGAATTGCGTATAGATCCATTGTAAGATTCCCAGGTTTTTGAGCTCGCCGAGCAGCTATTTGGCATCAAATCCCAGCAAATCAATAAACCATTTGCAAATTGCGGTGTTCGTCCTCTAAGAAATAAGGCATATTTCTATCATCATTCGAACACAATCAAAATTTTCAAACTTATGCAAATCAAACGAACAGCAACAGCCGATTGGACTGGCACCGGTAAAGAAGGCGCAGGCAAATTAAGTACACAAAGTGGAGTCCTTTGCAATACCGAATATTCCTATCCAACCCGCTTTGAAGACAAAGCCGGTACAAATCCAGAAGAACTGATCGGTGCTGCACATGCAGGCTGTTTTTCAATGAAACTGGCCTTTATAATGACCGCAGGTGGATTTACTCCAGATCACATCAATACCACTGCAACGGTTATACTTGAAAATGGTAACATTCCAGTCATTATGTTACATACTAAAGTCAAAGCCCATGGGCTGACTGCAGAGCAATTGCATGAATTTACATCCAATGCAAAAGAAAATTGTCCGGTATCCAAATTGTTGAATGCGGAGATCATGTTGAATGCAGAGTTGATGGATTAAATTTTAATTTCCCATAGTTCTTGCAGATGATATCTTAAAAATAGGGAATTCTCTGCGCTAAATCTGCCAAATCTGCGGGAAACCCAAACGGATGTCCAATAAAACCCCCTCATCAAAAAGAAATTATGAAAAATGCGATCATCATTGGAGCAGGTTCCGGCATAAGTTTAGGAGTTGCAAAGCGATTTGGTAGTGAAGGATTCCACATTTCCTTGATTTCCAGAAATGAGAAAAAATTACAAGATTTAGTAGCGACTTTACAACATTCGGATATCGTTGCTGATTATTACATTGCAGATGTGAGTGATAAATTGGCTTTACAAAATGCTATCGAAACATCGATTCAAAAAAATGCTTATCCAGATCTGGTATTATATAATGCTTCAGCTATTCATATAAAAGATATATTGCTTGAAAACTGGACTATGATTCAAACTTGTTTTGATATTTGTACAGGTGGAGCATTTCATACTGCACAAATTATACTACCTGAAATGTTGAAACACAATAGTGGCAGATTGTTTTTTACCGGCGGCGGTACAGCTCTCAAAGGGGAATCGATGTTTGCTTCACTCAGCATTGGAAAAGCTGGCATGCGCAATTTAGTGCAGGCACTTGTACAAAAAGCAAAGGATTCAAATGTGCATGTTGCTCAACTAACGGTTTGCGGTAAAGTAGATCCCGCAGATATAAAATACAAGCCGGAAACCATCGCAGAAGAATATTGGAAACTATACCAGCAGGAGCCTGGCAGTTATGTACATGAGGTGATTTATTGAATGAAATAAAAGTACGGAATGGGTTGAAACCCATTCCTATTGATGGTTTGGTTTGATATTCAAGTTTATTTTGGTTTCCGTTTATTATTGACCAGATTTTGAATCTTGATTTCTATTCCGGCTGAAGCCGGCTTACGTTGGACGTAATATTGTTCACATGAATAAGATATTTCCGGATATCCAAAAATGAATTGCTTAATCATTTTTCCATGGACAAATTTCGTTTTCATTTTGTTCCTCATTCGGAATGGGTTGAAACCCATTCCTATTCATAGCTAATTTTAAAATTTATCTTTTTTGGGATCCCGCTATTTAATAAGCATATTGTGATTCCGGTTTCTATTCCGGCTGAAGCCGGCATACAATTGTTAGAATTTTACTTTTTTAAACCTAGATGGCTTTTACTTATTTGTGGTGATTGGATCTTTTTTAGCTTTTCTTTTTTCGGAATGGGTTGAAACCCATTCCTATTCATAGCTAATTTTAAAATTTATCTTTTTTGGGATCCCGCTATTTAATAAGCATAATGTGGTTCCGGTCTATTATTCCGGCTGAAGCCGGCTTACGATTGTTAGACTTTTTCGGAATGGGTTTGAAACCCATTCCTATTTATGGATTGGATCGAAATTCAACATTTTTTATGTCCTCTTCATCTTTAAGCTAAATTTAATTTCTGAATACGAATCCGGCTGAAGCCGGCATACGATGGTTAGTTTTTTTTTCATGTGGAATGAGACTACTTTGCTTCTCATCAGCAATGTGCCAATATACCTTTCTTTCAGACTAGCAGACGAACACTCTGCATAATCCTTTGGATAAGCCAATACCATCTATGATTTCATAAAAAGAAAGCCAAAAGCTTTTCGCTCCCGACATCACCATGTTATTGTTTATAAATGGCTTCATCATGTCGGGATAGCTTTTTCCCCTCCTATGGTTTGTGTAACTTATTTGCAAAATCACCACCTTTGAAAAAGCTGATTTTGTTGATGTCGATGTATTTATTCATCGCTGCGTGAATCTGTTGAGGAGTCAGCTTTGATAATTTTTGTTCAAAATCTTCAGAAAATTTAAAGGTCCTGTTGATGTTTAACATAGAATTCATTTGCCCGGATAATTGGTTGTCTTGTGAACGAGCCACTTTTCTGGATTGCAAATAACCGGAACGTGCATCATCAACTTCTTGTTGGGTAAAGCCCTCTTTAAGCATGCGTTCGATTTCTTCTTTAAACGCTATTTCCAGTTTATCTCTGTTTTCGGGAGCATAGATGGCAAATGCCATAAATCCACCTGTCTTATCCTGTGCATCTGCAAAGATCTGAGAACCTACTCCATAACTTAATCCTTCTTTTTGGCGGATGCGGGTTGCCAGCCTACTGTTCAGGAAACCACCTCCAAGAATGTAATTACCGAGTAAAAGAGCTGGATAATCAGGATCATCATCGCGGAGATTCAAATTCATACCTGCCATGAACATTGCGTTGGCTTTATCGGGTGTTTCAATATTCAGATTGACCGCAGGAACTTCAATGTGTTTGTCTATAATGCGTTGGTAAGGATATTTGCTTTTCCATCCTTTCAATCCATTGGCAACAACATTTTTGATTTCGTTTTCATCAAAATCTCCAACTACAGACATACTTGCATGGTCACCACCATAGAAATCATTGTAGAACATCCTGATGTCTTCAATTTTAGCAGCTTTCACATCTTCCAATTCTTCATCTATCGTTCTGCTATAGCGAACATCGCCTTTCGGATATGGATTTAAATGACGAGTTGCTGCATTTTGAACCAAAGCATTGGGATCTGATTTTTGTTCTTCAATTCCTGCAAGCTCTTCGTTTTTCATTTCTTCAAATTCCTTTTCATTAAATACAGGTTGTTTGAAAATTTCCATAACCAATTGCATGGCCGGAGCCAGATTTTCCCGGGTTGTTTGAATACTTGCGCTAACGACTCCTCCGCTGCCATTGAAATTAACTCTTGCCTTGAGTTTGTCGAATTGATCTTTGATTTGTTGCCAACTTTTATGGGTCGTACCGCGATTTAACATACGAGCTGTGAATTCGCTGATGGTGGCTTTTCCTTTAAGAGATTGCTCATCGCCAAATCGCAAACTGATATTCGCATTGACCAGATTTCCTTTTGTCTTTTTAGGAAGAAATGCATATTTCAATCCGCTGGGATCAACTCCACGATGGGTGCGACTTTCAATGTTTGCACAAGATGGTTCAAATTCTTCTCCCTGAGCCATTGCTAGGTCGCCTTTATAATTTTTTACGAGGGCAGCTATATCTGGAGCATTAGGTATCTCTGCGCGCTCTGGTTTTTCTTCCGGGATGAATAAGCCTGTGGTTCTGTTGGCCGGTTTGAAGTAACTCAATGCTACGCGTTGAACATCTTCGGGTGTAACTTTGCGGATATTGTCGCGGTATATAAAAGCCAGTCTCCAATCGCCCATGCCAATATATTCGCTGATGGTGCGGCCTACGAATTCTGTATTTCTGGTAAACAATTCGATGTCCTTGATCTGTTTGTTTTTAGCCCGCTCCACTTCCTCTTTTGTAGGAGGATTTTTTGCAATATCGTCTAAGGTTGCCATCATGATATCGCGAACTTCTTGCACATTATTTTCTTTTCTCACCTGAGCAGCAAAATATACAAAACCGGGTTCCTTCAAAGTTGCGCAATAACCAAATTGACTGGAAGCTTTTTTCGTTTCTACCAAAGCTTTGTATAATCTACCGGAAGGTTCCATAGTCATGATGTCTGCTAAAATATCAGCTGCTGCTGCATCAGGATGTGAGCCTGGTGCAATATGGTACATACAGGAAACCACCTGAATATCGCCGACGCGTTTTAAAGTAACATGGCGTTCACCATCCTGAGTTGGTTCTGCAGTATAAGTCGGTATGAGTTCGCGTTTGGGTTTCGGAATTTTTGAAAAGAATTCATGAATCCACCAAATGGTTTTCTTCTCATCAATTTTACCAGCAACCATCAAAACAGCATTATCAGGTTGATAATATTTGCGGTAGAATGCCTGCAATCGGTCGATTGGAACATTTTCGATATCTGAACGAGCGCCTATCGTCGACTTCCCGTAATTATGCCACAGATAAGCTGTTGAAAGAACGCGTTCCATCAAAATACCTGAAGGATCATTTTCTCCGGATTCAAATTCATTTCGCACCACCGACATTTCGGAATCCAGGTGTTTTTTAGCTATAAAAGAATTGACCATCCTGTCTGCTTCGAGATCTAAGGCCCACCGAAGATTTTCATCTGTAGCGTCGAAGGTTTCAAAATAGTTAGTGCGATCATACCAGGTGGTACCATTGGGCCTGGCACCGTGTTTAGTCAACTCATTAGGTATGTCCGGATGTTTGGGCGTTCCCTTAAATACCAGGTGTTCCAGCAAGTGTGCCATTCCAGTTTCACCATAACCTTCATGCCTTGAACCTACTTTATAGGTGATGTTGACCGTAATGGTTTGTTTTGATGGATCGGGATAGGTCAAAAATTGCAATCCGTTGGGAAGAAAATATTCCGTGATTCCCTCTACGGTCGCTCCTTTAATAACGCCGGGTGGAAGACTATTGTAATCGATAACTTTTTCAGATTGTTTTGCTTTTTTACCTGATTTGGATTTCTGGGCATCTATGCTAAGTGGGACCAGAAATAAGACCAAAATGAAATAAATGAGTTTTTGCATATTTTAAAATTTGTGATTTTTATATATCGTTTGCAAAGTTATTTTATTTTCTACGAAATAATTCGTAGTTAAATGTTAAAGTTTGCTTTTTGTTCCAATCCAAGGCCAAAAAGAGCAAAATCGTAACTAGCGGGGTCGTTGGGACTGAATGCTCTGCAATGGTCACTAAGTTCGAGAACGGCCTTCCAATCTGCCTGTTTTCGGCTCAATAAGCCAAGCTTACGGGCAGACTGCTCGACATGAACGTCCAAAGGCAACAACAATTGTGCTGGGGAAATGTTTGTCCAAATCCCAAAATCCACACCAGCTTTATCCTTGCGTACCAACCACCGTAAAAACATCAGCAATCGCTTACATCGCGAACCTGTTTCAGGTGACGCAATATGTTTAAGCGTTCGACCGGCAAAAGGCAGGAACTTTTTAAATTCCGATTTAAACGACATCAGTGCAGGTCCTACATGTAAATCAGATTTTTGCAAACCTCCTGCAAATGCGGCTTCCAAAGATTCGTTTTCGCGATAATAAGATTGAAAAAATTCGAGAAAATGGATGGCATCTTCTCCATTAAAGGTGCGATGTTTAAAATTCAAGAATTTTTTACGGTCGTTTTCATGGTGCTGTAATACAAATTGATGGGGTGATCCGTCCATCCATTCCATTAATAAATCTGCATTTTTTAAAATCGTTTTGCGTTGTCCCCATGCGATCAAGGCCGTCCACAAAGCGCTGATCTCGATGTCTTGTTTCTTAGAAAATCTGTGGGGTATGGAGATTGGATCATCTGCGATGAATCCGGGTTGGTTGTATTTAAGTACCAATGTGTCGAGGTAAGATTTTAAAGATCGAGCGTAATTTTGCATGATGTGAAGAGGAAATGGATTACGGGTCATCAAAAACTAACGTATGTTAGTTTTTGATGACCCGTATAAAATTTGTCTTTATTTTGAACAATTAAATAAGACATATCACTTTGATTAAACAGACTCTTAATTCTTGACAACCACTTTGTGGTATTCTCGTTTTTCAAATTCATTTCTAATTTCCAATATGTAAATACCATGATGAATGGATTCAACAGAAATCAACTGTTGGGTTACATTCGATGGCCAATCTCCAGATAGAATAGGTCTCCCATCCAGCGAAAACAGGCTCCATTTGTATTCGCCAAAACCATTCAAAGTTAATACGATATGATCCTTTGCAGGATTAGGATAAATGAATATCTTCCAAAATTCAGGTTTACGGACTTCTGTGGAAGTCACTTGTGGCACTTCAATTTCGGATTGAGTCTTACATCCCTTACTATCATCAATCCAAACTTTATAGCCACCTGGTGCCAAATTAAAAATCTCAGAAACTCTTTCCCCATTACTCCACAAATACGTATAAGGTGGGTTACCTCCTGTCACTTCTGCCTTTGCACTTCCATCGTTTCCGGTGCTCCCTTTTACGTCTACCTGTACAAACAGCAATTCAGGAGATTTTACTTCCAGCATTTGGATGGTTTGACATGCGTTTGCATCCCGGATAAATGCTGTGTAGATGCCGGCATTGACATCCATCAGATCTTTTGTATTTGCACCCGTATTCCAAAATACAGTGAAGGGAGCCCTTCCTGAAGTAAAATCTAAAAAGATCCTTCCGTTTTTGTCACCAAAACAATCCACATCAAAAACCAAGGGGACCACTTTCACAGAATCCAGATTGTTCAATTCCACTTCCTGCCTCATCTTACATCCTGCCGAATCGGTGACCTCCACTTCATAAGCTCCACTTGCAAGGGAATCATTCAGCGCTGTTGTTTTCCCATTGGACCAGAGGTAAGTATAATCCAGTCCACTACCTCCAGATGCGATAGCTTCTATTTGTCCGCCTTTCTCGGGGCAATCGGGACTAACGAACGTTTGTAAGTTGAGTTGAGGATTTACCTTGATGGTCACTTCATGGGTACTGTCACAACCATTGGCTGCAGTAAAATGAAAGCGTTCGATGGCATCTGCATGATAGGATTTGTTCATGAAACTGTCTGCATAACAGAGATACAGATTTTCCTGACTGAATGCATTGGGCTTCAGCATGAGTTCAGTATTAAGAATACTATCGCATCCTGTAATGGATAGCAATGTATCTGTGTAATTTCCTGAGGATTTATATGTATTTTTTCCAACTATTAAACTATCGCCATCACATATAGATAAGGCCTGTGAATACAAAGCGGGATAATGATAAAACCTAATGGAACCCTGACTTTTTTGATTTCCACGACTGACCTCCAAACTATAAATGCCTGTATCGCGAATCGTCAATTGATGAGTAGTATCTCCCGTAGACCATTTGTATTTGCCATTTCTTATGCCAGGATCTAATGTCAACACTTGCCCTTCACATAAAGGCTTTTCACAAGGAGGAATGGAATCTCGTTGCCGCCATTGTATTTTGATCGCAAAATCGACGGTGCCATCAACTCCTGCATCCAGTCTATTGTCATTGGTAACAAAATGCCAGGTACCCGCTGGATTAAAATTGCCTAGTATCCTCGAATAAGTTTTTACACCCTGATATCCGGCAGGTTCTACAACGTTAGGATTGAATCGGGTATTTGCAATTGCGGTATGTGCCGGACCATCGTAAGCGGCAGTCACATCGCGCGTCCATGAAGTTCCCATAGGACGAATAGTCATATCTAAAACGACCAATACATCACGAGCCCATGTGGGCACTTTTGCATATAAACTATCAGGTACGATGAGACTATCGCGCCGCGTTCCAAAATCGGCAATCATATTTATACTTAGCTGAACGGAATCTTTTACTCCTTTGATCAAGGGGCAACCCAGGTTTACCAAAAAGTCTGAAATTTCAATGGTATCGTTGGCTGAATATTCTGTACAATTGTTTGAAATAGCAGATTTATAAACACCACTGTATTTTACAGTCAATGTAGAATCTTTGGGTGTTGGCATCAGGTAATCATAATGGAACCAATCGTATTCGTATTTAGAATTTGAGGGCCTCGCCTTTAATCGCAGAACATCATCTTCAAAATAGGGACCTGTTATACTAGGAGTGATTTCCGGAATAAAACTCGCTGCCACACAAGATCTGTTTTGTGCTGCAATTCGAATCACTTCTGCCGGTTCCGGACCAAAACCTTTACTGAAATTAATTCCATACCCGGTAAGATGACAATAACTCATGATCGTACCGCCTCCATTCGGTGGTGGGCCAGAAGAACATCCATTGTTTTCAGGTGGCTGACAATTATCGATCACCTGATTTCTGTTAGGTCCCCAAAAACAAGCGTGGGTATGAGGTGAACCAAAATTATGCCCCAATTCATGTGCCATAACCTCAACACTCCAGGAATATGCAGGGAGTTGGCTAAATGAATTGTAGATATATGCAAAAGAATGCGGACCGGAGCTTCCATTGTAGGGTTGACACAAAGTACCTAAAAAAGCGATACCACCTTGTTGTTGAGGAGCAAAAGTGCTTACCAGTTGTGCCAGATTCCCAGTAAAATTATTCCTCCGGTAATTGGAGTAATGGTATAATATAGAAGCAAGATCTGTATGTAAAAACGGGTCTTGCGCGTTCCATACCATAATATCAGAAATTTCAATATTTACCCCATCGTTGAAGTATAAAGTTTTCACCACATTAAAAAGTGAGGTTACATAATTTTTAACGTTGGTTACGTTTCTGCCTTTGTACTGGTATAATTTATAGTCGCATTCTAAAAATATTTTAACTGTTTTACATCGATCCGTATAAATAGTTTCAGGAGCCTCGGATGTGGACTTAGAAATGCCTTCGTCTGATGTTCCACATTGAAAATCGGGTTTGACTAAAAGATCTTTATCGGCATACAAAACATGCAAATTTGCATTTGACTCTGTGGTTGAGGCCAACTTTCCAATGACCAAATTTCCGGTTGCTGGCAAGGCGATAACACCAGCTATTTCATTGCCAAAAATACTCAATGCAACGAATGAAGCTTCGACACCGGAGACCACACCACGGTAAAACAAACCATCTGATTCAAGACGGGATGAATTCGAACCTTCAGCTACCAGCAGTTTTGAATTAGCTCCAAAAAGAACTTGTTGGGTCATTAATAATTGAAGCAGCCTACCTTCGGGATCGACCAACTGCAATGAAAAATGAGCAGGTTTACTTTGCAAAAGAAATTCGATTTCATGCGCATCTAAAGCCAGATACACAGCCTTTTCGACTGGTTGCGGACCAAAGGAAGCTGCCAGGCCAGATGATTCTGCTTTTAATAAAGAGAACTCAGGGTAATTGTCCTTTTGGAATTGCGAAATCCGATACTCTTCCCAAAGCTTTCCAGACTGGGCAGGTGAAGAAATCACCGACAATAGAGTAAATAAAAGGATAGTAAAGTAGCGAAATTGAATCATGGAGAAAACATTAGCAGCTGTTATTGAATTTGTAAATATCGCAAAAACAGCCGAATTTTTGGTTCCCCACACATCAGCTTGACGAGTCCAGGAAATAAACCTAAAGAGCTTAAATCAATAATTTACACTATAAAAATTATAATATGTATAAAATTTAACTGAAATATTGCTAAAATATCGGGGTAAACCCTTAAAAATAAGAAAAAAATGAAAAATTTTAATTTTAAATTACATATTAATAAAAAAACATATATAAATTTGTTCTTACTAAAACACTCAACTATGCAAGGCTGGAAAAAAATCATGTCTTTGGCGGATGCTTACAAAGCAGAAATCAAAAAGGTTTTGCTTTTGAAAAATGGTATCGACGCGCTGGTAGAAAATAAATCTATGCGGAATACACTGGCTTCAGACCTTTATGTCAAGGAAGGTCAATATGAAATCGCCAGTATCCTGCTCTTTGAGAATGAGGAAGACTAGACGGGATTAAAAATCCAGGATAAAGTTCTTTTTGTAGATGTAAGCACACATCAGGCAAAATAAGAATACAAACAAGAGGAAGAACACGAAACACCTTCCCTTACTGCCCTTCTTCAATTCATTAATTTCCATGTCGTTTTATTATGGGCACAAAGAAAAGGGAATTCTCGTTTATTGCAAAGTTTGGGGAGAGAATTGTGGGGAAAGCTTAAAGCCAAAAGCAATGAGCCTATAGCTAAAAGCCGAGAACTATAGTAATTGTTTAGCATTTCGAAAACTTAAATCATGTTGGGTACCAAAGGCACGCGTTGAAAATGATTCATCATCAGCTACCTTCATAATGCCCCTGACGAATCATGGAATAAATCCTTTCTCAATGGAAATTAAATAAGGCCCATTATTCCTTACTCTTAAATCCATGCTCATTTCTCCATACTCCTTAATCAGTTATACATAGTCCTAATTTTCTTTTGCCTTTTGCCTTTTACATTCAGACTGTCCTATATTTCCCTGCATTTTCCCTTCAGCCATTTCTTTTCGGAGGCATCCAAGTGTGGGGACAGTCGTTTATACACCTGCTTGTGATAGCTATTCAGCCAGTCGACCGCTTGTTTATTCATTATCGGCATATGAATCAGATGTGTATCAATGGGAAACAAACTAACTGTTTCAAATTTGAGAAATCGCAGATCTCCCTGTTTTGAATGCAAAGCATTGAGCACCAGATTTTCAATGCGGATACCATACGAACCCTCTTTATAAAATCCCGGTTCATTGGAAGTCAGCATACCCTCGAGCATACCTGTCTGGCCACGTTGATTCCAGGCACTTACAAAGCCCTGCGGAGGTTCGTGAACATTCATAAAATATCCAACCCCATGTCCGGTACCATGTCCGTAATTGAGTCCCATTTTCCAGAGATATTGGCGGGCAAGGGCATCCAGCTGTATGCCTTTGGTTCCTTCAGGGAATACTGCATCAGAAAGTGCTATATGTCCCATGAGGACAGCTGTATATTGTTTTTTAAATTCGAGACCGGGTTTACTCAAAGCAATGGTTCTTGTAATATCAGTCGTACCATCCATATATTGACCACCGCTGTCGATCAACAGGATGCCTTTTGGTTTTATACGTGCAGAATTTTCAGCATGCGGCTTGTAATGAATGATGGCACCATTCGAATTATAACCAACAATAGCATCAAAACTTTCGCCGACATAATGACTTTGCTGGGAGCGAAAATGTGCAATCTGCATGGCAAAATCGTGTTCTGTGATAAGTTTTTTCTTTTTGAGTCCCTTTTCAAGCCAAATAAATGCCCGAATGAGCGCCACCCCGTCTTTTTCCATGACTTTGCGGATGTGATTTTGTTCATTAGTTGACTTACAAGACTTCATCAACATAACAGGACTCACATCTTCTTTCATAGCATCAGGTGCTAGCGTCAGGGACAGTTTTGCATTAAGACCTCCCGGATCAAATTGAACAACCGCATTTTTTGGCAAGGCCCTTAAAGCATCCTCAATTTCGGCATACATCCGAATGCTCACTCCTGATGCAGTCAACTTTTCCTGAAGTTTAGCATCTATTTTATGATCTGGAACAAACAGAACTGCAGTATCTTTAGATACGATCAGATAAGCCAGGAAAACAGGATTACAGCGTACATCGCTACCCCGTAAGTTGAGTAACCAGGCAATTTCATCCAAAGCAGATAATATGAGGTAATCGGTTTTTTGGAGTTTGAGTTGGGCCCTCAATTTTTTCAGTTTTTCTTCTCTACGACTTCCAGCAAACTTGGCGGGATGGTCGTATACGGGATCGACGTTAATCTTTGGCCGATCTTCCCATATTTTGTCGATGAGATCACCGGTATCTTTAAGAATAATGCCTTTTTCGGAAAATATTTTATCAAATATTCGCACTTGTGCATATGAAAAACACCAAAAATCGCAGCCCACTGTCTGCCCTTTTTGCAAATGATTGCACAACCATTCTACATATTCGGCCTGAGTTTGAACTTTGAGTTTATGCAATTCAATACCGGTCCCTTTCAATTCCTGTTCAGCCTGAAGAAAATACCTTGAATCGGTCCAAAGACCGGCGTGTTTTCCAGATACGATAACCGTCGCTGCGGAACCCCCAAAACCCGAGATCCAATAACGGTGAGACCAGCGATCCGGTACATATTCACTTTGATGGGGATCCGCGGTCGGGATCATATAAGCATCCACTTTATGGGCGGCCATCATTGCTCTAAGGGCTGTAATACGAGCAGGTATATTTATCATATTCAAATTATATATTAAATATTATTATAATATGTTTATATTTTATCTACATTTGCCATGCAATGTTACGAAGTTTCCTCCACGCTTCATTTAAAGCTGGCTTGAGGCTTATGAAGGTAGGGAAATTTCGAACATAAGGCCGAATCCTTTTGTTTTATAATAATGATATGATTAAACAACAACTCAGTCAGAGCCTCTTACAGAAATTATCTCCACAGCAGATTCAACTCATGAAATTGCTGCAGATCCCTACGGCCATATTGGACCAGCGCATCCAGGAAGAACTTGAATCCAATCCGGCTTTGGAGGAAGGTAATGATTTCGAAGAGAGTCCGGAGAGTATGATTGACAGCCAGGATCCAGAGGGTATGGAAGAATTTGAAGTGGGTGAAACCGAGCAATATCAGCAGGAAAGTCAGGACGATTTAATCAACAGCGATAGTTTTGAAGATTATCTCAACAACTACATGGATGACGATACGGCATCTTATAAGTATAAAACTGACGACTATGGCATGCCGGAAGAAGAATCCAAATCTGTTCCTATTGCGGTAGAGAATACTTTTCATGACCATCTCCGAAAGCAAATTGGATTACTCAAACTTAAAAATGAAGATCAGTTCAAAATAGCGCTGCAAATTGTTGGGAGTATAGATGATGATGGGTACTTACGCAGAGAACCATCTGCAATTATCGACGATTTGCTATTTTCTCAAAATCTCGTGTGTACGGAAAAGGATGTCGTCAACATACTTCTTAAAATTCAGTCTTTCGATCCTCCGGGTGTTGGTGCCCGTTCCTTGCAGGAATGTTTGTTGATACAGATTCGCGTCAAAATGAAGCTCACAACCAGCAGACCGCAACTCAAAATATTGCGACTCACTGAATTCATCCTGGAGCGCAATTTTGAAGAATTTACTAAAAAACATTATACCAAACTGCAGCGCGTACTCAATCTCACAGAAGCGCAATTGAAAGTGGCTATTGATGAAATTTTAAAGCTCAATCCGAAACCTTCTTCCGGGTATGTAGATCAATTGAATACAGGTTCTGCTGCCGGACACATCATCGTTCCCGATTTCACGATTGTGAACCGGGATGGCGAACTTGAATTATCGCTCAACAGTCGAAATGCACCGGATTTGCGCATCAACGACCAATATTTAGACATGTTGCGCCATTACAAAGACAATAAAAAAGCAGGTCTCAATTCGAAACAAGAAAAAGAAGCCATCCTCTTCATCAAACAAAAGATAGAAGGAGCCAAATGGTTTATCGATGCCATCAAACAAAGGCAGGACACGCTTTACCGCACGATGTACTCGATCATGTCATACCAGCGCGAATACTTTCTTACCGGTGACCAAAAGAAAATTAAACCGATGATCCTCAAAGACATCGCCGAAATTACTGACCTCGATATATCTACTGTTTCGCGCGTAGCCAACAGCAAATTTGTGCAAACTGAATTCGGTACGAAGCGCCTTAAAGATTTCTTTTCCGAATCCATGCAAAACGAAGAAGGCGACGAAGTCTCTACGCTTGAAGTCAAAAAAATCTTATCAGACCTCGTGCAAAACGAAAGTAAAAACAAACCGCTCAGCGACGAAAAACTCAAGATCATGTTGCACAAGAGAGGCTACAATATTGCAAGACGCACCATTGCCAAGTATCGCGAGCAATTGAATATTCCGGTTGCGAGGTTGAGGAAAGAATTGGTGTGAGGTTGTTCGTTGTCCCGACATGAAAAAGCTACTTGTAAATATTAACATGATGATGTCGGGAGTTGTTCGTTGTTAGTTGTTGGTCATTACTTACAGTTGTTAGTTTAAATATTAAACACCCCGGCTCACCAATTGGAACAATTTGTATCCGCGAGCGAATGGTCAGGAGACAATACGTGTATTACAAGTGCTTTAACCTCTTTATCCATTCAAGCGAACAGACTTCCAGACTGAAAACCTTTTCCGCAGAAATGAAGGTCAACCATTCATCATCGAACTATATTCACTTTCGTGTTAAAGTTCCTCAAGCCATCTTGCCACTGCAATACATAGACTCCTGCAGACAATCCCTCCGGCAACATGACCATATATTGGGCTCCCCGGTGCAATTCCATCCGTTGCTGATAAATGATCAGACCGTTCAGGTCTCGCAGTTCCAGTAGGCCCGATTGTCCTTCACCGGCACGACTCAATACATACAACTCGTTTCCTGTTGCAGGATTAGGATACACCTCAAGTACCGGTACGATCTTTTCTTCTTCTTCCTCAACACTCACACTCAGATGACAACCCGGTATTATACAGCCATGGTAATCAAAATGGACCAGCCAGGGTCTAAATTGACCTGTACGATCAATACCTGCACTACCTTGTGTCACAAAACTGTTGAATGGAGTTGCTACAATAGGGTTGAGTTCACTGTACCAGGTTTTTTCTTCAGGACCTAAAATATATAAATTGCGACTCCATAAACTATCGCCTCGTTCCGATGCTTTAAACATTCTAATATAGGCTGTGCTGTCTTGAGTGCCCCTGGATATCATTTCCATAGCAATATAACCAGACCCGTCTGTGCACCGTCCCATTGCAAAATGAAAATAAAAAAATCCGTTAAACTGAAAATGCGGATGTTGAAATTTGCAGCTCCACATCATGCTATCACCTCTGGGGCTGAATTTCATAATATATGGAACTGCATTTAGGGAATTACTATCAGGCCTGTTTTCTATTGTATCTTTTGACATCAATACAACCCAATTTCCATCTTCATCTACTGTAGGACTAAAGTTCTCTGCACGGTAAATAAATTTCTCTAAATCTTTTCGAACGACAACACTACTCAGCTGAAAATTACTATCTATCTGGATAAATACAGGAAATTTTTGATAGTATTTAGAAATAATTCGTTGCATGGTACCCGTAAAACCTAGCTTCCCTTTTTGTGTGACGTTAACAGCTTTATAAATAAATAAATCATATCCTGGATACTCATACTTGAGTTTATTGACAACATTTAAATTTGAATCCAATTCAAAAACAAATAAAATGTCTTCATTGCCGTTGGCAAGATTTGCTGCAGTTGGAAATACTAAGCTTCCGGAAGATGATTCATAATAGCCCCCTCCCATACTATAATAATCAAACTCTTCATATTTTGGTAAGTGCTTACTTTTTAATATCTCACCATTCCTAATATTAATTTCGAATATTACTCTCCGAAGCCAAGTGAATTCATTTTTATAATAAAGCAAATGAAAAAAATATATGGAATCATTTTTTTTGATACTTGGATAAGCATATATTTTTAATATTGTACTATCTGGCTCAATGATTTTTTTCTGAAATATTAAATTTCCATTGTAATCAAAACGCAACATGATGTTCTGGATGCGGTATTTGCTTGAGTCTCCCTCCTGGTAAGTTGGATACTCACCCAATACAAATATGCCGGTCGAATCACAGGCAGATGAAAAAACTTGCTAAAATCATTAATACCGCCTTTAATGTCAGGAGAGATATTAAATAATTTTTGAGCAAATAGTTCACTCTGGTTAAAATATAAGATAATATACAGAATTGAAATTATCCGTAGCAACATAATATAAATTTTAAGGATATTACCTGATCCAGAGTTTGCCTACCAAGACTGCCGGTGAGCTAACAGCGGTTAGTTTAATAAGATATAAGCCACTTTGAATATGCTTGGGAATACAAATCTCTTCATTCAAATCGAACTGCATTTTATGAATGCATATACCTTGTAGATTTTGCAAATTGAGCGTCCATTTTTGAATTTCGGTATCTGCCTTGATCCTGAAACAATCTAAAACCGGGTTGGGCAAGATGTTCATTTCGTTTGGCTTTTGTTGTAACTTTTTTGGAGGAATTCGGGCATATGATTGCAGTTCCGCAGGCCAATCCATCCGAATTCCATAATATGCATGCAGCCAGGATCTCAGGTAGTTTGAATAAGTGCCGTATTGACTTTGAGCATGATCGACTAACGCATTCAGTGAATCTAATGGCAAATTATAGATATCAATACTGTCTGCTTGCCAGTCTTTAAGCAGTTGGGCTGCCGTTTCCAATACCTCAAAATCTACTTGCTCAACAAGAGGGATGCCTTCAAACTCGAGGATTTGTTGAAAATTTTCACCATTCCATAATTGACTCAGGTCATTGAGATCATGGAGTTCGGGATCCTGCCGATCGATCCAAAGATCGCCTTGTGTTGTCCACACACTATCTTGCCGGTGACAGCGAATCATGTTTGCAGACAATTGTGATTGTTGCAAAAGAACCTGATCCAATTGTTCTGTCCAATTTTGTATCAAAACACTATCCTGACTATTTTCAATTTGGTCAACCAAGCTTAAGCGTACAATCTCCAAAGAGTCCCAGTTTGCTTCTGCTTCATTTTCTTGACAGGATTCAATCCATTGATCCGTTCCAGGTCCTTCTGTAAGTCGATAATTACAATTTGATCCATCGTCAATTCCACGACCTATAAACTTATTTAAATACACAAATTTTAGTTCATTAGGTTCACCAGATTTAAAATAGTTCACTACATCAGCATATTGAGCATTCAAAATTGGAAATTTGTTTGTTGTAACCCGGTTTCCAGATGATCGGTCAGCTGTGCCCCAGCTTGAAATAAATGGCGAAGCCTGGTTATTCACAGCATATCCTTGTGGCTCGAGCCAGCTGTTGCACTCTGCATTGGTCAGTGCATTATTGCCATAAAATTCCATCCGGGTATCGTCTAAAAGATTATCTCTAAATTCGTAAGCCAATTCGGGACGGATGATTGATACATAGTTTACAGCTGAATGTTCCCCTTTTATCAAATTATGTATCCACACCCCACTGGACTTTCCTCTGGAGTTGACAATTCCAAATAAATCATTATCAAACACTACTGCGTCTTTGGTATCATTCAGATAAATGGATTCATATTTATCTAAATTTGCCATTACTTTACTATTACTCACCAACAATCCGGCTCCGGAACTGCCAAAGGAATCAAAACCACCATTCACTTTGTCTGCATCTTTGTATATACAGGTCTCAAAATTTTTAATCGTAGATTGGTTGACAACCCTTAAAGTTCCGTAATAGGAATATATCCCGGTACTCAATCCTTTTCCCGTAATAATGCTCGAAGATATTAATGCACCTGTATTAATGAGTTCTATTTCGCGATACTTAGCTCTGTTGGTTTCATTTATTTTGGAGGAACTTCCATCAATAAAACTATTATTCATTATATAAACACCATATGCGCCATGTCTGGCTACTATGCCGGATCCATTGCTCTTCATCTGGCTTTGATCAAATCTTATTTCCTTAAATTGGTTGGCCTTGATCCCGTTATTGCTATGAGATATCTCCGAATTTTCCAATACCAGCAGAGATGGTTTTTCACTGCTGTTGCCAGCTGAAAATCCACTTAAATAAATCCCATCCCATTCTCCATATTTGGATAGTCCGGGGCAAGCAGGGTTGGTTCCGTGTTTTTTGGTGATCTTATAATTCCTAAGCGTTAAGGAGCCTCCGGCTTCAATGATGATTTTTTGATCCTTGCACATCTCTGCTGTTCCATTTTCCCAGATCACCGGTGTGGAGATCGTTATATCCGCCAGTTGGCAATTGACCGGATTAAAATATGGATCCGTGTCGCAATCAGTTTGTATCATCTCCTCAAAAAAATCTTCGATGTAGATATGCATCATTTCATACTGACCCTGGGAAAAACATTTTTTGCATTGACCGTAATAGCTCATCCAATTATCAAGTGGTATGTTCCATGAATTTGTTTGATCATCGCAATCATCTTTTTGTGCAGGGCTGATATTTTGACTACACGAAGCCTCAATAAACCATTTCCATTCATCAGCTTTACCGTTGTTATCTAAATCCATGGTATAGGGATCCGCTCCGGTATCGGCGATATCATCTCCCTGAAAACTGCTTTCGTTGCTTCCGTCTTTGCATACCCAAGGTTTTGCAAATGGTTCTTTATCTGTTAGCGGATTCCCCTTCCCAAATGTATGCCACAATCCCAGGGTGTGTCCAAGCTCATGTGCCATCGCCGAAACATTGGATGCACAAAACAGGATGTTCTCGCCGCGGTAGGCTTCGCCGCCCCCTGATTTTGTGAAAGAATAAACGTTTATTGCCTCTTCATCAAAACCAAATGTTGTCTTGTCATTGAGTACTGTGGATTTCCTTTGAGCAGCATCATTAGATTGAGAACCTGTGTTAAAAGTTTGATTATATTCGATATAATTTATACAATCTCCACCAAACGTAAACTTGATATTTCCTTCATCAAATATTTCATTTAGTTGATCCAATAAATCAATGTACAATTTATCGGTCGGAAACTCTTCCGGGCTCCCCTGGTATTTTATAAAGTGAAATTTAAGCTTTAAGCAAACTGACGGAAAGGCGCTTGTATTGATATCACAATCGTTTTTGGGTTCAGCCAGTCGGCCAATCATTGCGATATCACAAACCGCAGAAGACTGGCTAAAACCATCTTGATAACATATTAATAAAATCATATATATATATATATATGATTTACAATACAATTTGGTTTTTCTTAGGGTTCGGACGTTAAATAAAGGCAACATGGTTAATTATTTGATAGGGCTAATAATCTACGAATATAAGAAATGGTATGGACAAAACTAAATTTTCAAAAAGCCATTTACTTTGGATTTTGAGTTAAGTATATCTGTTTTTCAATTATTCATTGGTAACAGACTTCGTTCCAAAGGCCATAATCCTTACCATCAAATAAGCAAGTCATCTATTAACTCGTGTTAATTGTTGGTTGTCCCGACATGAAAAAGCAACTTGTAAATATTAACATGATGATGTCGGGAGTTTTTAGTTGTTGGATTTTAAGTGTTACTAACAATTGTTAGTTCAAATATTAGACGCAACAACTAGCCCTCTGGAACAAATTTTAGTCGAGTGCTTTTGGTCGGGAGTCAATGCATACAAGAAAGAAAAATCCTACTTGCCTGAACCCCCTTCCCCCTTTCTTTTGGATATATTCCAAAAATATTTAATATTTGCCAAATATCCACGTTCATGCCAATACACCAACTTGAAAATATATGTCTGTCAGTGGTATCTGCCTCACGCGAAGCCGGACAATTCATTCGCGAAGAATTGGGAAAAGTGAAGGCAGATCAAATCCAGGAAAAAGAAAAACACAGCCTGGTTTCCTATGTAGATATTGAAACCGAAAAGATGCTGGCCAAATCATTGGACCCGCTTGTCCCCAATGCACAATATCTAACTGAGGAAAATACGCAAACTCAGATTTCCACTTCACAGTATTGTTGGATCATTGATCCTTTGGATGGTACGACAAATTTTTTGAAAGGTATACCCGTTTTTTCAGTGAGCATAGCACTGGCTTATGATTCAGAACCCATAGTTGGAGTCGTATACGACGTCATGCGCGATGAATGTTTTTCAGCCTGGAAATATGGCGGAGCATATCTCAACGGACAGCGCATGCATGTCAGTAAAGTTGAATCTCTTGAAGAATCCATCATTGCCACAGGTTTTCCCTACAAACGTGGTTACATGCCCAATTTAGCAGCGATCCTCACAAATGTATTACACCACGCACGCGGCATTCGCAGACTCGGTTCAGCCGCTATTGATCTTGCCTACACTGCCGCCGGTAGATTCGACGGTTATTATGAAACCCGGCTGAATCCATGGGATATCGCCGCTGGCATTTTACTGATTCAGGAGGCTCGTGGAAAAGTTACCAATTTTCAGGGCGATGAAAAAGGAATTTTAAATGCGCATCACATTGTCGCTTCAAATGGTTTCATTCACACTGAGCTGATGGATTGTATTGAAAGTGCGGAGTTGGGGAATTGAGGGAATCTGTTAGTCTGTTAGTCTGTTAGTCTGTTAGTCTGTTAGTCTGTTAGTCTGTTAGTCTGTTAGTCTGTTAGTCTGTTAGTCTGTTAGTCTGTTGTCTGTTAGTCTGTTAAAAAAAAAAACACGCCCTAACGAATGTTAGTTCAAATAAATACGTATTTTTTCAAATTATTTTTCAGAACTTTACTTGTTAAATAATATTGCTTTGAGCTTTGAGCTTTGTGCTTTGAGCTTTGTGCTTTGAGCTTTGAGCTTTGAGCTTTGAGCTTTGAGCTTTGAGCTTTGAGCTTTGTGCTTTGTGCTTTGAGCTTTGAGCTTTGTGCTTTGTGCTTTGAGCTTTGAGCTTTGAGCTTTGTGCTTTGAGCTTTGAGCTTTGAGCTTTGTGCTTTGTGCTTTGTGCTTTGAGCTTTGTGCTTTGAGCTTTGTGCTTTGTGCTTTGTGCTTTGTGCTTTGTGCTTTGAGCTTTGAGCTATGAGCTTTGAGCTTTGAGCTTTGAGCTTTGACTGCTAACTGCTTCTCTCCCGTCTAGCAGGAACAAAATATTGGTAAAAAAGATAGAATAAATCTTTACGGTGTACCGTAGGTATGCAATACACTATAAAGAATAAAATTTTCTTTCATTATATTCAAACTTTCAACAAAACTAACAATAGTTAGTATCATAAGCTGTCCATTAAATCGTGTTAATTTCAAATACGAAATAATGCTAATTCCTTAATGCGTTTAATGTGAAAATATTTGTCCCTTTTGGCCAAATTTATAATATTATGAAAATATTTATATGTTAAAGTTCTTGGATTTTCAAATTCCTTGTAATACATTTATCAGGCTTTTTGTAATCACCCATATATAGCATATCAAAGGTTTTCAGTATAAAAAATCTTAAATTGATTTTTTAATTTTAAATTTTATTGTTATGTTTTATTTAGCCCCCCTCCCCGCTGAGGCTCTACGCTTAGTCAGGAGCTCGCAAAAATTTTACATTTCGAAATTCCGCTCCAACGCTCCTTCGAATGAGTATACCGGATTTTTTAATTTTAAGATTATTTTTCCACTAAAATTTCTAATTTTACTTCCATTCATTTTTATCATTTCAACTATGGATAATAAAAATTTTGCCGGGTGCAATTGCAATGTCCAAAATCCTACAATTGTTGGTACCCGAGGCACCACCACAAATTTTTCTTCATACTACCCTTCGGGAATATTAAGCAGTGGTTGTTATGTGTTTCAGGGAACTGTACAAATGGACATCAATGTGCTCATTTCTAGTTGCACTTTGGAAATGGAGGCCGGCTCTGAAATCAGAATTTTGAGTAGTAAACGACTTACCATCACCGACAATTTGATTTACGCCTGTGATACTCTTTGGAAAGGCATTACCGTAAACTCAGGTGCAAGACTTTGGGGTTCTGGAAATGATATTTATGATGCCCAATATGCCATAAAGGCTGCGGGCACCGCCAACGTGACACTATACAATAATGAATTTTACCACAATTATGTAGCTTTTTACATTCCACCTACAGGTACTCAAACAAGCGTTCATACAGTGCGGTTGATCTTTCAAAATAACATCATCGACAACCCTTCCATTTTGGGTGGAGGAACCGGTCTATTAAGGCGACCTAATTATTCAGGTATTTCACCCAATCCGAATGGACGTGCTTTTGCAGGATTTGATGTACATAATGCTAATTTGGTTATTGGTAGTAAATCGCTGGCCAGTCCATATTACAGAAACTACATCAGCAATGTCATGGTTGGTGTAAAGGGCTTCTTTTGTAATCTGGAATGTCATCGTCTGATCATCAACAATATGCTTAACCATGGCGCAGGTAACACCAATTACACCGAGCCTGAAGGAATTGGAATTTTGGTCAGAGATTGTCGATTACAGGCGACCAGAGACACCATTACCAATGCTTTGGGTGGCATTTCAGGATTTCGCTCGTGGTTAAGTGATATTTCTCGCAATGAAATTGCTTATGTCCGCGCCGGTGTACATGACTTTGCATCTATGAACTCACCGGAAATAGGCCAGAATGAAATTCACCATGTATCCAATATTGGTATTGAAGTTGAGTTTCCGCTCTCATTAATTGCGCCTTTAATCAGTTACAATATCATTTCAACAGATGGAACTACACCTACACCCACTGGGAGTTTTATGATTGGAATTTTATTTCAAACCTTGGGTGCAAGAAGTCTAGGTTCTGTGATCAGTTGGAATGAACTTTACCTCCACTCCAAAAGTAATGGCATAGACATTCGGGATTGTGTAAATATTGGAGTAGGATATAATATCGTAACGTATAACGATGACAGTGAAACGACTTATTCCGGAGTGGGTATCATTCACAATGATTCCCGAGACGGTTTTGTTATTGAAAATGATGTTATCGCATCCAGCGGCTTTAATAAAATTGTCGGATTTCATTCCATCAATACCGGAAATACTCGTTTCTGTTGTAATTATACAAGTGGCACAGATTACGGATTTAATTTTGTAGGACCTTGTCGCCGCACCAATGGTTTTGGCCACAACGAGATCCGTGGCCTTTCTGCTGGTTTGCGTTTGGCAATTTCAAGTATCATAGGTAATCAAGTGAATAAAGGTAATCTTTGGAATGGAAGTTTTCCAACAGCAAATTATTACAAAGGTGCTGCTGTGAATACTGGGAATCAAACTGAAATTAGAAGTTCTAGATTTTATGTAGAGGACTGCGATGATCCGTTATGGCCGCCATCAATTTACCCTTCCCAAAATTGTGATGAAAGTGCCACTAATTGGTTCCGCTTTTATGAAGCAACATCAGTCGAATGCAATGAAGATAATATCTGCGATGCTGAATTTCTAGATCCCGATCGCGAATTAGTATTTGCGGACATTGATGAAGGTGACGAATATCTTGCTCGGGGGCAAATGGCAAGTGGTGATTATGGGTTTTCGCTCGATTATGAAGGCCGTCGTCAATTATTGGAAAGATTGCGACTGGATGCAGGAGCACATAACCAAAACAGTTATGTAGATAGTTTTTATTCAGCCAGTACAGGGAGCTCGTATGCCGCCTTGATGGAAATTGCATTCGATATAGACACCTTGTTATCTTATCCTGGTTCTGATCTAGAGATACTGGATGAATTGAAAGAAGGATTTCGTGCTGCTTCCGATTCCATTAGGGTTTTGGATAGTTTGATCTCTATTGCAGGCAACTCAACAGACAGTACTAATGCTATCAATTTAAGAGAGGCTCAATTGGTTGAAACGGATACCATGCTGATGGACTTGCTGGAATTATTGGACGATCATCTCAATACAATTATTGCAGATAAAGAAGATCTTAGAGATTCAAACGATACCGTTGATGCTATCAATATTATTGATAGCAATGAAGTGATCGTAAACGATATGTATCTTACCATGCTTGGCGAAACAGATTTTTCATTTAACAGCACACAGGCAGCTGAAATTTTGGATGTAGCTGAACAATGTCCGCGTCTTGGAGGAGTAATCGTATATCAGGCCAGAGCCCTGTATAAATTATACGCCAGCCAGACTTATGACGATTACGATTGTCTCGACACTTCAATGGTCATTCGTCAAAAAACAGATCGCAGTTCCAATCTCCACTTTATCGTCAAGACCAATCCGGCACAACAACAAATTATCGTGCATTTGAAGGCTGATGAGTATTCTTCACACAAAGTAATTGAATTGTGCAATATACACGGACAGGTAATAAGCAGGCATCCGGTGAATCATGATATAAATCATCAAATAATCGATGTGCCAAATATGCCAAATGGAATGTATTTGTTAAACCTCAAAAATGGAAAACAAACTCTGGCAAGTCAACCAGTGATCATTTCAAACTAAACGGATGATGTACCCAATCATTTCTTAAAAAACACCCGGGAGTAAACTTACAGTCTTACTTCCGGGTTATTTTTCCTTTATAAAATAATTTACAATGAAACTTAATTTCACTTTACTATATATAGTATCGATACTTATAACCAATGCTCATACCCAGAAGCACGATTTTAAATGGCTATTAGGACAAAGCTTTGCCGACAACCCTTATGATACAGGCTGGGGTAGTGCCATCATGGATTTTAACACCTTGGATGGAAATCCTCTTTTTTACGAAGAAAAATATAAGAGAATTGATTTTCTGGCAAGTGGTGCTAATATTTGTGATGCAGAAGGTAATTATTTATTTGCTTGCAACGGCGGCTATGTTGAAGGCCCCAATGATAGTCTGATGTTAAATGGAGATGATTTAGGTTATGATATAAAATACCCAGAATTAGGAACAGCAGCTTCTCAAAGTGTTTTAATTTTAAATAAACCTAACTCAAAATTTGAATACATTTTGTTTAATAAAGTTCTGCACTATATTGAAAATTACGGATTAAGCATTAATAAGCTGGAATATTCTATAATAGATATGAATGCAAATTCCGGAAATGGTAAACTAACAGTACGTAGAAAAGCGTTTTTATCAGACACATTAGATGCGGCTTCTCTTATTGCTGCCAGACATGCCAATGGAGTGGATTGGTGGTTAATAACTTCTGAAGATACAAAAGCTAATTATTATGTTTTTTATGTATCAAACATAGGAGTAAAATTACACAATAAATATGAATTTGACTATAACAAATCTGAAGGGGAATCCGTTCAAACCTGTTTTGCTAATTGTGGAAATTATATTGCTACTGCTGCAGGGGTCGCAGTGCTCATTAAATACAATTTATATTTTTTAAAATTTGACCGCTGCACCGGTGAGATATTAAATTTTCAAAAAAAATTAATTCCTTTTCATTCTATTACATGGGATGGTGGCTGTTGCTTTTCACCAGATAGTAAATATTTATACTATTCCACACTTGATACTTTATACCAGTTTCCAATATCTTCAGATACTCTAGGTAAAAGACATATCATTGGAAATTATGATAGTTTTAGAGAAGGCATCAGTGGTAATTTCTTTAGTTTAACTGAATTTGGGCCTATGCAATTGGCTCCAGATGGAAAAATTTACGGACAGGAGACTGGACTTCAATGCAGGTCTATGCATGTCATTCACAATCCTGTTGGAGCTGGGGATCAATGCATCTTCAGACAACATGATATCTATTCTCCTACGATTAAAATGTGCCTACCCAACTTCCCTAACTACCGTTTAGGTCCGATCGATGGGAGTGTTTGCGACAGCCTCGGCATAGACAATGTGCCCTGGTGTCACTGGCGGTATCATCAGGACAGTTTGGATTTTTTAAACTTCATTTTTACCGATTTAAGTGCTTACGAAGTGGAAGAATGGTATTGGAATTTTGGTGACCCTGCAAGTGCAGAAAACGGCAGCACCCAGCAGCATCCAGTACATCGTTTTTCAAAGCCAGGTATTTACGAGGTTTGCCTGATCGTCAAAAATAAAAATGGTGCAGATACTCTGTGCAGAACCGTACGCATTGCAGTGGTGAATAATGAAAACACAACTGAAGTTGCCATCCAAATTCAAAACTGGCCCAATCCATTTTCTCACTCATTTGTTTTGAATGTCATCGGTTACAATCCCCAGGATATGCATTTGGAGCTTGTCGATTTGATGGGGCAAGTCGTACATCGTCAAAAATTGCAACAAGGAAGTCACTGGATTCACACAAAGCATCTTCCGCCAGGTACTTATTCTCTCCAGGTGTTTGAGCGAAATGAACGGGTATTTGGCAAACAGGTCTTGAAATTTTAAATGACTTATTACTTATTGGCATTTCAAGCTTTCATGTTTTCTTTGGCTTGTAGTCTGTTAGTCTGTTAGTCTGTTAGTCTGTTAGTCTGTTAGTCTGTTAGTCTGTTAGTCTGTTAGTCTGTTAGTCTGTTAGTCTGTTAGTCTGTTAGTCTGTTAGATCTGTTAAAAAAAAACGCCCTAACGAATGTTAGTTCAAATAAATACGTATTTTTTCAAATTATTTTTCAGAACTTTACTTGTTAAATAATATTGCTTTGAGCTTTGAGCTTTGAGCTTTGAGCTTTGAGCTTTGAGCTTTGAGCTTTGAGCTTTGAGCTTTGAGCTTTGAGCTTTGAGCTTTGAGCTTTGAGCTTTGAGCTTTGAGCTTTGAGCTTTGAGCTTTGAACTTTGAGCCTTGAGCTTTGAGCTTTGAGCTTTGAGCTTTGAGCCTTGAGCCTTGAGCTTTGAGCTCCGTATTTCCAGCTTTCGTCGAAATCCTGGGCTCCCTTGGAGAAATCTGAATGAACAAGGCCCCTGTTCAGCTATATTTGCAACACATGAAATACATCGAAATCCTGAGACTGGCTTTTGCAAATGTTAAAGCAAATCTTTTGCGCTCAACCTTGACGCTTGTGATCATAGCATTGGGTATTATGGCGTTGGTAGGAATTCTGACCTCTATTGACGGAATGATTTATAGCATGAGCAGTAATTTTTCTAATCTTGGGGCCAACAGTTTTAGCATAGACCGGAAATCCACGGAGTTCAAAAGGCATGGGGACCGCCAAAATTACAAAGAAGCTGCACCCATGACTTATGAGCAGGTCAGTAGCTTTAAAGAGCGGATGCAAAATATTGCAAAAGTCGGGATATCCTTCCGCTGCAGTTACAACAGTATAGTCCAGTACGGCAATAAAAAAACAAATCCGAGTACCAGAGTGCGTGGAATTGATGAAAATTATCTGGATATCGCAGGTTACGAGATTGAACAAGGGCGACTTTTTTCAACGCATGAACTGGAATATGGGGTTCCTAAAGCAATTATCGGCTCAGAGCTGGTCAACCGTTTGTTTGACGAAGTTCCGGAAAAAGCATTACAAAAAGAAATCCTGATCGCCGGAAAAAAATACCAGGTCATTGGTACATTAAAATCTAAAGGAGCCTCTATGAACGAAGGAGCGGACCGGAGAATTTACATTCCTCTGTCCAATGCCAAATTGGAGTACGGAGTAGCGGATTCCAATTTCGATATTGAAGTTAATGTACCCAATGCCGTAGATATTGATAAAACCATCGACCATGCTATCGGCGTTTTACGCGTCATCCGGGAATTGAAAGCCTACGAAGAAAATGATTTTGAAATTTTTAAAAGCGATGGCATCGTCGAGTTCCTTCGCGAAAACACAGTAAAGTTGCGGGCAGCTGCAGTTGCCATCGGTCTCATGACCTTATTAGGAGCTTCCATAGGACTCATGAACATTATGCTGGTTTCTGTGACGGAGCGTACACGTGAAATTGGCATTACTAAAGCGATCGGAGCCACTCGAAAAAATATCATTTATCTTTTCCTCACAGAAGCCATCATCATCTGTCAGGCTGGAGGAATTCTAGGCATTTTACTCGGCATTCCTGTTGGCAACATCGTAACCCTGGCCATCGGGAGTGATTTTATTATACCATGGGCCTGGATCATTTTGGGGCTTGTCGTATGTATGTTCGTAGGTATTATCAGCGGATTATATCCTGCCTTAAAAGCTGCTAATTTAGACCCGGTAGAGAGCTTGAGGTATGAGTAGCTCGTTGCTTATTCTGCTTGTTGGGAAGTAAAATATCCGAAATTTGAAAACAGTTATACATTTAGTGGATTGGTAATATTCTGATATCCTTACTTACGTTTGTTAGTTTTTAAAATACCGCACAACCACGTTTTGTCTTTATTCCCAAGAAGATTTAATATATCCGGACTGCCAACTGTTGATTGATAACTACTTCATTTTCTGCTAAAGGATATAAAAATGGTAGGGAGCGGTAAATTCCTGTTTGTAATATGAATCTTTCAATCCTGTCTATCTTTACAAAAAAAATCTTGACCTTTCTCCCTACCCGACAACTTCCTCACCCAATCCAATTTGCAGTGAGTCTGATTTTGGTTTTGGCTGTAGCCCTTTTGTATTATTATGCCGACAGTCTGATTGATTATCGCATTGTGGCTCTGGTTTTGTTGATGACAGTCTCCATAATCGCCATGTTGTTTGATATGATGCCCGTATTATCTGCTGCGGTGCTAAGCGCAGTGATCTGGAATTTTTTTTTCATTCCACCTATTTTTACTTTTCATATCAGCAATGCGGAGGACCTCCTGTTTTTCCTGCTTTATTTTCTGATCGCTTGTGTCAATGCGGTACTTACTTTAAAAATAAGGGATGCTGAAAAGAAAGCAAGAGACAAAGAAGAAAAAGAGAATACCATCAAATTGTATAACACCTTGCTGAATTCACTTTCCCACGAATTGCGGACACCCATTTCTACCATAATTGGTGCCGTAGATACGCTTCAAGAAAATAAAGCCCAACTCAGCATTCCCCATCAAAACGAACTGTTATCACAGATTGAACTTGCTGGCCTCAGGTTGAACCGGCAAGTCGAAAATCTATTAAGTATGAGTCGGTTGGAAAGTGGGATGCTCAAACTCAAACTGGACTGGTGCGATCTAAATGAATTGATCCATTCAGTCATCGATAAATTTGTAACGATACCTACACATAAGATTCTTTTTTCTGCTAACGACAAACTTCCATTATTCAAATTAGACGCTTACTTACTCGAACAGGTTCTTTACAATCTCATTCAAAATGCCGTTCTATATACTCCTCAAAATACGATCATTAAGCTCTCAGCAGAATTTATTTCCAACGAATGTGTCATTCGAATCTCAGACAACGGCAAAGGATTTCCTGAACATGAAATTCCACTGGTCTTTCAAAAATTTTACAGATTACCAAAGTCCAGAACAGGAGGCAGCGGGCTAGGGCTTTCCATCGTAAAAGGATTTGTAGAAGCCCACAGGGGCTGCGTCAAACTTGAAAATAATTCGCAGGGTGGTGCTACTTTTACCCTATATATTCCAGCAGAAGCCTCTTATATCAACATTCTAAAAAATGAATAATCCTGAAATCCTGATTATAGATGACGAACAAGCCATTCGAAAACTTCTGGAGATCAGCCTTGAAAGTAATGGATATAAAATCAGACAAGCTTCGAACGGAAAAGAAGGCCTTATTATGGCGGCCAACCATCCCCCAGAATTGATATTACTTGACATAGGTCTCCCGGATCAATCCGGTCATGAGATTCTCAAAGAACTTCGCATCTGGTATCAAAAAGCCATCATCATTCTATCTGTATTAAATAGCGAACAAGACATTGTGCAGGCACTTGATAACGGCGCCACCGACTATCTTACAAAACCTTTTCGCACTGCAGAATTATTGGCTCGCATTCGCTCAGCCATTCGCAGAAATCAAAATTTAAATACAAAGAGTGTTCTCGAAATCGGAGACTTAAACATAGATTTCACAACCCGCAGCGTCAAAAAAAACAATCAACTTCTCAAACTTACCACTACTGAATACCAACTCCTCGCATTGTTCGTCCAAAACGAAGGTCGCGTCCTGACTCATCAATTTCTACTCAAAGAAATTTGGGGAATTGCTTACCAGACAGAAACCCAATATCTACGCGTGTTTGTTGGAACCTTGCGTAAAAAAATTGAAGATAATCCCAACCAGCCCAGACATATTCTTACCGAAAGTGGTGTTGGCTATCGTTTCATTTAATCCTAATAGGACATTATTCAACCTCTTTCTCTTAATCCCTATTTAGGTCATAATCCATCTTAGAATAACATACTAAAGCTTAGTTTATATTTTCTTTATACCAGCCATACTTTCTTTATTATTCCCCTATATTATCCATCACAACTTTGCATGTCTAACACAATTCACATGCAGAACACTCATTCCGGAATCAACGGTAAAGTCACAGCGGCTTCCTTACTCATCGCACTTGGTATCATTTATGGCGATATCGGTACGAGCCCATTATACGTATTAAAAGCCATAATAGGCGATCGCCCGATTCAGGAGATCATCGTTTATGGAGGTATCTCCTGTGTATTCTGGACAATTACCTTTCAAACGACCTTCAAGTATATTTATCTCACACTTCAAGCTGACAACAATGGAGAAGGTGGGATTTTTTCACTTTATGCATTGGTCAAGCGCTTTGGTAAATATCTCATTTTTCCAACAATTCTAGGGGCATCGACATTACTCGCAGATGGGATCATCACGCCGCCCATCTCTGTATCATCTGCCATTGAAGGATTGCGCAATATTCCAGGTTTAGAATCACTGCCTACGGTACCCATCGTCATTTTCATTCTATCCGGCTTGTTTTTCTTTCAAAGATTCGGCACTCAAAAGTTGGATATGCTTTTGGGCCAGCAATGCTGATATGGTTTAGCATGTTGGCTATATTAGGTGTCAGCCAAATCGTTCACCATCCTGAAATATTAAAATCATTAAATCCCGTTTATGCATATAAATTCCTAACAGAATACCCTCAAGGATTTATCCTATTGGGTGCTGTTTTCCTGGCCACTACTGGTGCAGAAGCTTTATATTCAGACCTCGGTCACTGCGGACGCAAAAACATTCGCATAAGTTGGATTTTTGTCAAAACCAGTTTATTGCTTAATTACATGGGACAAGCCGCCTGGATCATGGAATTAGGCGATGGAAATTTACTTCTGGGCCGGAATCCTTTCTACGAAATTATGCCACCCTGGTTTCTTTGGATCGGTGTCTTTATAGCCACCTCAGCAGCTATCATAGCATCACAGGCCTTAATTAGCGGAAGTTATACTCTCATCAACGAAGCTATGAACTTGAATTTCTGGCCACGTGTGGCAGTAAGGCAACCAAGTGACATCAAAGGTCAGATCTACATTCCAAGTGCCAATATTTTTTTATGGATCGGTTGTGTATTTATGGTGTTGTTCTTCGAAAATTCATCCAATATGGAAGCAGCCTATGGCTTGGCAATTACGATCACTATGATGGTAACAACTTATTTATTGTCATTTTTCCTTTTATATCGCCTTCGGTGGCATAAAATAATTGTTTTGACTTTGTTATTGGTTTTTGCCAGTATTGAACTTGCATTTTTTGCAGCGAACATCCACAAATTTCCGGAAGGCGGATACGTTACTTTATTGATTTCTTCCATATTTATTTTTATTATGTTTTCTGTTTACTCGGGTCGAAAGATTAGTAATAGATTTATCAAATTTGTAGATCTTGGAAAATATGTCGATCAAATCAACGAACTAAGTCATGATTCGGAAATTCCAAAATTTTCCACACATCTCATATATCTTACGAAAGCAAACCACAGGCATCAAGTAGAAGAGAAAATTATTAAATCCATTTTTTCGAAAAAACCAAAACGCGCTGACGTTTATTGGTTTTTACACATTCATCGCACCGCCGAGCCCTATACGCTGAGCTACGATGTTTCTGAATTGGTCGACGATAAAGTCATAAAAGTTAATTTGAATGTAGGCTTCCGCATTCAGCCTCGAACAGAATTGTATTTTAAGAAAATCGTGAAAGAATTGATTGAACGCAAAGAACTCAAGCTTCACATTCGTCCTGATGGATCCACCAAATACAATGACGAACCTGATTTCAAATTTGTAGTCATCGAAAAATTTCTTTCGGTCGAAAATGAATTTAGCTTAAAAGAAGGAATTTTATTAAATACCTTCTTCTTGATTAAGAAGTATAGCTTAAGTGATGAAAAAGCTTTTGGCCTTGAAAAAAGCGATGTGGTCATCGAACATGTACCGTTGTTATACCAACCCATCAATGGCATTGCTTTAAAACGGGAGGAACAAAGTTAAAAGCACTGATTGCGATGAAAGCTGAATTAAGTCAATTGCTTTATACAACTTATATCAAACATTGGGATTCCCAAGTTGAAATCCAAGATAAAAAAGGAAATGTTACAAAAGGATATGTTTCTGGAATTTATTTGGATCGAAGTGATGGACATCACATCAGGATCGACAAATGGCATATTGTGCAACATGAAGACCGTTATAATTTAGGCTTGTACCCTTTAGGTTTCATGAAAGGTGTTATCGTCGAGCAAAAAGAAATCAGAAGTTTAATATTTGAAAACAATGCTATTGAATTTAGATTTGAAGAATGAAAAAATATATTAAATACAGTTTGATTTTGATCCAATGTATAATTATAAGCAAGGCAGTAATTGCCCAGGATAATCCATCAGATTTAACACAAAATTCGATTGAACTGGAGGCTTATTTGGATATCTACTACTCCTATGATTTTGCACGGCCAGAATCTTACCAAAAGCAATTGTATTTTTATAATTATAATCGGCAAAATAGCTTTCAACTAAATCTCGGGTACTTAAAAGTCAAATGGCTTCGCGAAAAATATCGGGCAAACCTGGTATTACAAGCTGGAACTTATGCGGAAGATAATTATACTGCAGAACCAGGATTGCTTAAACATGTTTTTGAGGCAAATGCGGGTTTGGCGCTGAATTCGAAAAATACATTTTGGTTGGATGTGGGTATTTTTTCATCTCATATAGGATTTGAATCTGCAAATGCTTTCGACAACTGGACCCTGACGCGATCGCTCGCAGCTGAAAATTCGCCATATTACCTTTCAGGCCTAAAAATGAGCTATGATGTGACACCACGGTTTCAACTTACTTCTTTGGTGTGCAATGGCTGGCAACGCATTCAGAAAGTAGCAGGTAATAGTTTACTCTCCTTTGGAACCCAAGTAAAAATCACCCCAAAAGAAGGATGGTTAATCAATTGGAGTAGTTTTATTGGAACAGACGATCCGGATAGTTTGCGAAGGATGAGATACTTCAATAATTTCTATGCACAAATGCAATATTCAAAAGCCTGGAGTGTAATACTCGGAATGGATCTGGGATTTCAACAAGTAAGCAAAGGAGTGCAGATTTCCAAACTTGGATGAGTCCGGTAGCTATTGTTCGCTATAAGATCAACGAGACATGGGCAACAGCGCTACGCGGAGAATATTATCGCGATATCGACCGGATCATTGTTTCCAGCTCTTCAAAAGGATTTACGGTATCCGGAATTTCGATCAATTTGGATTATGCTCCTCTTGAAAATATTTTATGCAGAGTCGAGGGCCGTTGGTTGCATGGTGTACATCAGATTTTCAATGAACCTGAAAATCAAGACCGGAATAATTTTTCGATGACGGCATCGTTTGCTTTGAAAATGCGTTAAGGATGAATTAAAATTTTGACAAATATTTATGTATCGAGCTTCTGCCAGATCGAATTGCTACAATTACCTAATCGGAAAACCAAATGTGACTGCAATTGTTATTCAAGTTAGTTACAAATTTTTTAAATGGATCCATTGTCAAATCACCAAAAAGGGGCATTGAAAATACTTGTCTTTTCTGCCTCCTTAAGAAAAGATTCGCTGAACACACAATTGGCAAAATATGCAGCTGAAATTCTCGTGAAAAATGAGATCGATGTGGATTATGCAGAAATGCGCGAATTTGATGTGCCCGGCTTCAACCAGGATCTGGAAACTGGTTTTGCTGAACTAAAAGGGGCCGAAGAATTCCGCAATCGCATGCTTGCAAATGATGGGTTTATCATAGCATCACCTGAATACAATGGTTCTATGCCTGGCTTATTAAAAAACTTGATCGATTGGGTTTCACGATATCGTCCGCAACCCTTCAACGAACGCCATGCTCTATTGATGTCGGCTTCTCCATCAATGGTTGGGGGTAATCGCGGTTTGTGGGCATTGAGAGTGCCGCTGGAGCATTTGGGAACGAATGTATATCCCAATATGTTTTCTCTGGCCATGGCACACAAAGCCTTGACGCCTGATGGTAAAATTGCAGACGAATCCCTGGCGAAGCGATTTGAAGATCATTTGATATCATGGACTGCGCTTGTAGAAGCATCCAAAAATTATCCATGTATGAAAAAAGCCTGGGTTGAGTTTCTCGGAGAAAAGCCTGATTCGCTTACAGATAGAGTAGAATAAATCTATAAGTTAATGTGTCGATAAACTCCTGATTCTACCATTGAAAAACTCAACACTGGATCGCAGCAACAGATGCTTTCGCAGCATTTAAGGATGCTTCCCAATCCGTTCTTAATTGTCCTGTTAGTCCCGGACAATTTCCGTAAGGCTCCAAAGCATTGACGTAAGCTTGCGCCGCGTTTTTATAAGCAAGGCATGTAGTTGCGTTAGGATTTAAACCATATGCCTGAGCCGCAGCAGACAAAGCATTTATTTCATTTTGTAATTCATCGGCATAAGCCGTGGAACAAGGCTTGGTCGTTTCTTTATCATCTCCGCAAGAAAATGTAACGAAAGCTAAGGAAAATAGAAATAAAATTGAAATTAATTGAGTCTTCATAAATGAAATTTTAAAAAAAACAATCTAAAGATACAAATTTTTACAATTATTTCAAATTAATTTATACTCGTTACTATATAGCGCCGCAGACGCTTCAATTTTAGGTTCATAAAAAAGAAACAAATTCAACAATTATCTTTAAAATTGATGGGTTAAAACTGGTGAATAAAACGAATTTCAAATGCCTGTAGCTGTATATTCTCAAGATGGTATTATTTTCCCAATGGCTATCAATTATCAACAAACTAGGCCACTAATTTTAGGGGTCCAAGTTTGATCTTGGCTCAAGAGTAAATATTAAAGAGTAAATGGTTGATTGATTTTAATATTAGGCTTCATTTAATTGTTTACCTCTTTTACTCATAAAAATTTTCATACACAATCCAAATAGAAATCCAAATATAAATGCAGGCAAAATATTTCCTTTAACTGTGTCCCAAGAAAAGGCTTGTTCCGAAAAATAGGGTTCAACAAGACTTTTAAACAAAAAATATACAAATCCCGTTACAAAACCCTTTTTAATCCAACCATAACCCGCATACGGATTGTATGTTTTTTCGATGTCCAGAGATTTGAATCGATCAGGCTGCACCTTTAACCAATTTTCCTTTAATGATTTTCTGAACCAGCCCCAAATTGGAAAAAGAAGTGCGAGTATCAGGAAAGAAGTGAAATTCATCAAACATGGAATAATGTTTCCACATTTCGGACAATATAATCCAAACCAGTTCTTGAAGCCGGTTCCGTTTTCTACTGACCAGGTTCTGCCATCATGTAAGGTATGACAATGCGGACAAGGAATAAAAGTTCTTTCAAAGCGAGGTTTATCAGACTCCCGATCAAGTAAAGAAATTTTGGCAACCCTCTGTCCAAAAAAAAGTTCAACAACCGCACATCCGGGATTCAATAACCAATGCAATGTTCCCGGTTGTTTCCAGTCATAGACTTTATATCGCTTTTTATCAAATTCCATCAGCCATATTTTTACCAAAAATAATCATTTTTATATAGGTAATACGCATTCCATTGTGGCAAAAGGCTGAAACCACCCGACATCAGCATGTTATAGTTAATATGAGGTTTCTTCATGTCGGGAAGATTATAGATCAAAGTGCAATTCTGGTAATCTTCAAAATCACATTCATCCAATTCATTATTGTCATTCTATTGAAATGTTTTCCCTTGCCCTGTCAGGGCACTATATTGGTCGATAATAAGTATAGAATTTCCACAGCGTGCCGTAGGTACGCTACATGATTTTAGATTTCGCAATGTTATTCTATTCCAACAAACAAAGATTTGGGCTTTAAGCTTTAAGCTTTAAGCTTTGAGCTTTGAGCTTTCATAGCATTCTTCAATAAAATTGAATAAATTTGGGTTTTCAATTCAAATGCTAACAGATCGTTTTAACAGGGTTCATGATTACTTGCGCATATCGCTCACCGATCATTGCAATTTTCGGTGTACCTACTGTTATCCAGACATAACTGATGAACATCACCAGCCGGCGGCCTCCAAAATGAGCGCGGATGAGATCGTGGGGATCGCTGCAGTATTTATAAATGCGGGCGTCAAAAAAATTAGACTCACCGGCGGTGAACCGCTTGTGCGAAAAGATGCAAAAGACATCATTCAGCGTTTGTCGGTTTACCCCGTAGAATTGGCCATAACGACTAATGGTGTATTTGTTCACGAATACGCAGACCTCTTTGTGAAAACCGGACTAAAATCAATCAATGTGAGTTTGGATTCGCTCGATCGCGAAAAATTTTTTTCCATCACCGGTCGCGATGAATTTGTAACGGTACTCTCAAATATTGAATTGTTGCTGACCAAAGGATTTCACATCAAAGTGAATGTAGTTGTCAAAAAAGGTGTGAACGAATCAGAAATAAATGATTTTATCGAGTGGACGCGGGAACGCCATGTTCATGTCAGATTTATAGAATTCATGCCCTTTTCGGGCAACCATTGGAACCAGGATGAAGTTTTTTCGCATCAACAGATACTTGCTTGCATTTCTTCTAACTTTTCGTTTCATCGCATTCCTACGCATAAGCACGACACTGCCAAACCCTATTACATCTCCGGTCATACAGGCACTTTTTCTGTCATCAGCACCATGAGTGAACCCTTTTGCGAAGGATGCAACCGGATGCGGCTCACGGCTGATGGAAAGATGAAAAATTGTTTGTTCTCGGTTAGCGAAACAGATTTACTAACACCCTACCGTCAGGGAGTTAACATTTTACCACTTATTCAGGAATGTCTTGCCGCTAAAAAAGAAAAACTTGGCGGACAATTAAACACGATAGATCAAGCTATTGAAGCATCCAAACTCAAAAACCGAAGCATGTTAAATATCGGTGGTTAAGAATACTTCAGGTAAGACCTTTCAAGCTGTTGATAAATAGTGTAGATTTGGCAAATCTATGATGAGAATATTACTTACCGGAGCGAATGGATATATTGGTATGCGTTTGTTGCCTGTACTAGTGGAAGCAGGGCATGAAGTAACTTGTGTGATACGAGATAAAAACCGTTTCAAACCATCTTCAGATCTTTTATCCAAAATTCAGATCATTGAATTTGATTTTCTTAAGCCGGAAAATGCCGTTTTTCAATTTAAAGACAAGGAATTTGATGCTGCCTATTATTTGATTCATTCTTTAGGTGACACCAAAACGACATTAAAAGAATACGAGATCAGGTCCGCAGGTTGTTTTGTTTTGGTTGCTCATCTGACACATGTCAAACAAATTATTTATCTTGGAGGTATCAGCAATGACAACAGCCTTTCCAAACACTTGTTAGCAAGGCAAAGTGTAAAGGAGGTATTGATGCAATCTGCCATTCCTTTTACAATTCTTGAAGCAGGAATCATAGTAGGTTCCGGAAGTATTTCCTTTGAAATCATCAGAGACCTCACTGAAAAATTACCTGTGATGATCGTGCCAAACTGGCTGCATTCAAAATGTCAGCCTATTGCCATCAGAAATGTAATTAATTATCTCAGTGCCTGCCTGCTTCTCCCTGGAATGATGAACCGAGTATTCGAAATCGGTGGACCTGATGTATTGAGTTACAAACAAATGTTACTCGAATATGCTTCTGTCAGAAACTATAAACGATACATTTTCACCTGGCCCTTTATTTCTCCATCGATTTCTGCAAATTGGTTGAATTTAATGACTTCTGCAAATTTTATTATAGCCAGGCAATTGGTTGAAAGTATGAAAAATGATGTCGTCTGCAAGGAATTCGGCATTCAAGAAGTGCTCCCTCAAGAACTGATTTCTTATAAAGATGCCATCCGGATGGCGTTTTTGCGCATCGAACAAAATATGGTTGTGTCCAGTTGGAAAGATGCAGCATCCAGCAGCCTGTCCTACCTGGATGTCAAACAACACGTAGAAGTGCCTGTCAATGGATGTTATAAAGACCGAAAATGGATAGAAATCGACAGAGATCAAGTAGAAGAAGTATCCCAAAGATTTTTTGGAATTGGGGGCAACCAGGGATGGTATTATGCGGATGGATTGTGGCGCATTCGAGGCGTTATAGATAAACTCTTGGGGGGTGTAGGATTAGGAAGGGGCCGCCGCAGCGAAGTGGATCTTCAACCGGGTGATGCTTTAGATTTCTGGAGAGTTCTTTTAGCAGACTATAAAAACAAACGACTTTTATTGTATGCTGAAATGAAATTACCTGGTGAAGCATGGTTGGAATTTTCAATCGTGCAAAATGATAAAAGATGCTTACTGAAACAAACGGCAACCTTTAGGCCTGAAGGAATTCTCGGTAGAAATTATTGGTACCTGATGTTACCTTTCCACTATTTTATATTCAATAATATGATTCGTCGCATCGCAGGCAAATAAAATGGTTTACCAGGAACTCACTTTCTATATCTGTCTCTTTTGGATAGCCTATTTATATGCTTCCGTTGGTCACGGTGGCGCTTCAGGTTATCTTGCGATCATGGGTTTGTTTGCTGTTTCTGCAGTCACTATGCGACCTTCTGCATTATTGTTGAACTGTTTGGTTTCACTTATTGCATTTATTCAATATTACCGCGCAGGTCATTTTCAATGGAAATTCTTTATTCCTTTTGCTATAACATCGGTACCGGCAGCATTTTGGGGTGGCACCATACAACTCGATGAATTTATTTATAAAAAAATACTGGCAATACTTTTAGTAGTTTCTATTATTCAATTGTTGAAATCTAACAAACAAGTTGCTTTAGCGGATCTTAAACCAGCTCCCTTTTATTATTGTATGATCATAGGAACAATCATTGGATTTATTTCCGGACTCATTGGAATTGGGGGCGGAATTATCCTTAGTCCATTGCTGCTTTTCCTTCATTGGGCAACTATTAAACAAACTTCAGCTACTGCAGCTTTGTTTATTTTTGTCAATTCAGTAGCTGGCATATTTGGAATCGGAATTCATGCGCTCCAATTCCATCCGCACATATTTTTATGCATTTTATTGGTTGCAGTCGGTGGCTTTATTGGAGCTTATGCCGGTGCATTTAAGCACAATGAAATCGTATTAAAAAGAATTCTTGCTTTTGTATTATGTATTGCTGTATTTAAACTGCTGATGAGTTGACTGAATAAGCCGGCAATTGGATTTACCTTTGCATCAATCGTCATTAAAAATATATAAATACCCAGCCATATGGTAGATATTACCGCCAAAAATAATTCACATCGGATAGCCATTGCACAAGCAATCGTGCGCGTAGGTTCTGTCAAAACTATTGAAGCTATACAACAGAAAAAGGTGCCCAAAGGAGATGTCCTCGAAGCAGCCCGCGTGGCCGGATTGTTCGGAATCAAAAAAACATCAGACCTCATTCCCGATTGCCATCCACTGCCTATCGAATTTGCACAAATAAAATTTAGCATAATAGATCTAAGCATCATTATTGAAGTGGAAGTGCAAACCATTTATAAAACAGGAGTGGAAGTGGAAGCCATGCATGGTGCTTCCATCGTTGCACTTACCATTTACGATATGCTTAAACCCATCGATAAGGAAATAGAAATTGCTACCATAAAATTATTGAAAAAGAAAGGCGGCAAATCTGACTATGCAGATCTTTTGTCGCCTGATTTTAAAGCTGCAGTCATCGTGTGCTCAGATTCTGTATCCTCCGGAAAAAAGGAAGATTCCGCAGGAAAAGCCATCATGGCTTCTTTGCAAAAATACAATGCTAAACTCGGAACTTATTTAGTCATACCAGATGATATTGAACTTATTCAAAAAACAATTCAAGATTGTTGTGCATCACAACACCATATGATTATCATCACAGGTGGAACGGGATTATCGATGCGCGATCAAACTCCTGAAGCCGTCAGACCAATATTAGAACGAGAGATACCCGGAATAGCAGAAGCCATGCGCCAATACGGACAACAGCGTATGCCTTATGCCATGTTATCCCGAAGTGTCGCCGGTATGATCGGCGAACATTTAATTCTTGCATTGCCAGGTTCGACACGAGGCGCGATGGAATCTATGTCGGCCATATTTCCAGCAGTGTTTCACTTATTCCGATTGAAGGAAGGGTTTAAGCATGAGGAATAGTTGTTAGTTGCTGGTTGTTAGATGATCGTTGTAGGTTTATATATCTAACAGTTGTTAGTTGAATAAAGATCCGGTATTTTAATCTTGTCGTTATACTTCTAACTTTGTGGTCCTTTGTGCCTTGGAGCCTTTGTGGCGAATCAGGATGATCAATGGTTACGAATTCATTTCGGAATGGGTTAAAACCCATTCTTGTATATAGTTCCATCTTGTTTCAAATTTATGTAGATCCGTTTAAGCTTCTTGTTACTCAGGATGAGTGGTTTTACATTCCGGCTAAAGCCGACTGGATTTTTTGCTTATTATTTTAGGTTTGATTATTTCACTTTTACAGCTTTTTCTATATTACTCCGTTTTATATTTACTTTAAAGCAACCAATTCTCACTGAAATATTTCTCTGAATGATTTATATCAATAGTCTATTTTTGTATTAAACTTACAAAAAAAAAATGAAATTCGAACAACGACAACAGGAAGTGGCCGCATTTTCTAATTTTCTCACGAGACTTGGCATGTACAGTCTTTTTGCATTTGTACTGATTGTCATTTCACTGCTCATGGGAACGGTAGGTTATCACCATTTTGGGCAGCTCAATTGGGTAGATAGTTTTTACATGACCAGCATGATTCTTACGGGAATGGGACCGATTGCTGAAATGAATTCGGATGCATCAAAATATTTCTCATCGTTTTATGCGCTTTATAGCGGCATCGCTTTTCTCAGTATCACGGCCGTTTTTCTGGCACCCATCATACACAGGATACTTCATATTTTACATGTTGAAAAAACCGAAGAGCCCGAATAAGTTATGAGAAGCATAGTCTCGTATTAGCTTTAATATTTCAATTTATGAAGTTCAATAAGTTTTTATTATTACTGATTTCAGGAGTTTTGTCATGTGAGGCCCCTGTAAACAAAGCAAGGATAAAGGCAGAAATTTTAAAGACAGAGGAAGATTTTATGAAAATGGCTTCTGAGCAAAGTATCTCTGAAGCTTTTTATTATTTTGCCGACTCCAATGCCGTAATCAAAAGAGAAAATGATACTCTTGTTCAGGGAAAAGATGCCATCCGGCGATATTATGAAGCTAAAAAATTAGAAGGTGCGCGTGTAGAATGGTCACCGGACTTTGTCGCTATTTCCGATTGTGGAAACATGGCTTATACTTATGGAAAATATATCTGGAAGATTGTCGATTCCAAGGATTCCGTTATTGAGTACAGAGGCATATTTCAAACGATTTGGAAAAGACAAGAAGACCAACAGTGGAAATACGTGTGGGACTAATCCCAAATTTCAATATGAAGCACAAAAAAAAAATAACATTCAAACGTAAGCTTACGACTTGCCTGTCTGCGCTTTCCAATCCTTTATCAAGTAATAAGCCCAGCACAGTTCTATAAACAACCAGGTGATATAGCCCAATACCAAAGGTGTGTCGTAATAAGCTCCGCCTGAAATGACATGGACATAAAGATATAAAAAGGAAGCAGCAGGAAATAAACCGGCCAATCTCAACCATTTTGGAAAAAGGGTACACCAATGGAGCAAGATAAATGTTGGGATCATAGGCATGATCATCAGTATTCCACGTTCTTCATTAAAACTATCGACACCGGCTGATGATAAAGATATGCCATGGGTGATCCCAAGTAATATAAAACCTGAAGCTGCTACATGTTCTGACCGGATACCCACGTAGCGCGCGGCAACCACTGCTGCCATGATAGCAGAAGCATCGGCCATTTGAAAGCACAATAATTGTTGATAGGACATTTGAGGGAGCGTATAGCCTCGCAAACCTAAGGCGGCATTTAAGAAAAATCCAATAGCAGCAAGGAACACGAGACTCTTGTTTTCCAAATTTATATCAGGCATATGAATTTTTTTAATGGAATTATGCTCACAAAGAACCGAATATTTAAACAAAATTGTATTGAATAAGCAGCAACAAATTTAAAAAATTAGAGGGCTGAATCATGAAACAAATGGTGAATTTCCAGAAAGTTGCATAACTTTATAGGAGCAATAATTCCATTTTCTTAAAATATCAATTAACATGAAAAATAAAATTTATCACTTCATTGGCATACTTGGATTAATGCTTGTGAGTATTCACTGTACTGAGGTAAAAAAGGAAAACTTAGTTGAACAATCAAACAGCTATTTTGAAAATCAAGACTCCGGCATCCAAACCGGAGGAATAAAAATCATTACAATCCAAACTGCAAAAGATTCATTTAAAGTGTGGACCAAAAGGATTGGCAATCATCCAAATATAAAAGTTTTGTTATTACATGGTGGCCCCGGAGCGACTCATGAATATTTTGAATGCGTAGAAAACTTCTTTCCAAAAGAAGGCATTGAATTTATTTATTACGATCAGTTGGGTTCCGCATTTTCTGATCAACCCAAGGATACCTCCTTATGGAATATAAATCGTTTTGTGGATGAACTTGAGCAAGTGCGGCTTGCACTTGGATTGGACAAAAGTAATTTCTATCTTTTGGGGCATTCCTGGGGTGGTTGGCTGGCACAGCAATATGCATTAAAGTATAACGAACACCTGAAAGGACTGATCATCTCCAATGCCATGAGCAGTTCCCCGGCGTATGGAAAATATGCACAAGAAGTTTTAGGCCCCCAGTTAGATTCTGCAGTGTTGCAAGAGATCCGGGATTTGGAAGCGAAAAAAGATTTTGAAAACCCCAGGTATATGGACTTGTTGATGCCGCATTTTTACAATAAATTCATTTGTAGAATTCCTTTGGAAACATGGCCAGATCCCATTCTAAGAGCTTTCAAAAATTTGAATCATCAGATCTACATTATGATGCAGGGTCCCAGTGAATTTGGAATGTCAGGCAATCTTGAAAAATGGGACATTGGCACTGAATTAAAAAACATAAGTGCACCAACCTTAGTGATCGCCGGTAAATACGACACCATGGATCCCGAACATTTGAAATGGATGTCACAACAAGTACAAAATGGAAGTTATCTGTATTGTGAAAATGGCAGTCATATGAGTTTATACGATGATCAGCAGACCTATATGAATGGCCTGATCCATTTTATAAAAGCGGTTGACAAAGGAGAAATGAAAGTCAAATTTTAAAAGAAATATCAAGCGCGTTCACAAAAATGCAAACAAAGTCATTCGCGAAATAAATTTGAACATCACCTACCAATCGGATACAATCCCAGACAATGGATCTATTATTGAACGCTATCGAAATTCGGGTATTAACAGACTCAAAACTGATCTAGAACGAATTTTTTATCATCACAAAAAAAATTGGAGAAGGAACCATGCTTTTCCATCTATCTGCCCCGAGTGCTATGGAATATTACACCAAAATTGATTTTGAAAAAGTTGAGAATGGGTTCATGATTAAAAAGATTCATTCATAAAAGTTTGTATTTAAATATAAAATAGAATTTGAATTTATCATTTCTGCAAGTTCTCACGTTGGAATGGTGAAATCGTAAACAGCCTTTGTTTACTGCATTTGCAGCGATTTTAATGGTGTTTTAAATACATCAAATTTGTTGCAATTCTGCTCATAATTTTACTTCTTTTTTATTTTGTTTTTTATACATACTAACATATGTTAGTATTAAACTAACTTATGTTAGTTATATTATAAATAATAATAAATTAAATAAATTTAAAATATGAACGATTGTTAGTTTATGAAAAAAATAAAATTTTAGGTGTTTAAAATTTAATCTGAAATTTAGGAAATAGAAGAAATTGGGTGAATTGCATTGGATTCAATTGATGATTCACGCTCGATTGGAATGGATTTGGTAGGAATGGGTGCGGTAGGAATGGGTGCGGTAGGAATGGGCACGGTAGGAATGGGCGGTAGGAATGGGCGCGGTAGGAATGGGTTGAAACCCATTCCTATTTATAGTTTCCGGTTCATTCCATGTTTTTTTGGGGTTTCGTTTTCAATTGAGCATTTTTGGAGATTGTGTTATTAAATCCGGCTGAAGCCGGCATTGGGGGGTTTGGTGTTTCGATTTACATGGAATCTATTTATTGCATTTCGGAGGAATGGGTTGAAACCCATTCCTATTTATAGTTTCCGGTTCATTCCATGTTTTTTTGGGGTTTCGTTTTCAATTGAGCATTTTTGGGGTTTGCGTTTTTAATTCCGGCTGAAGCCGGTATTGGGGGTTTGGTGTTTCGATTTACATGGAATCTATTTATTGCATTCCGGTAGGAATGGGTTGAAACCCATTCCTATTAATAGCTATAGTTACAATTCATGTTTTATTTTGAATCCGTTTTTAAATCTTCATTTTAGAGGTTTCCGCTCCGTATCCGGCTGAAGCCGGCTTTCGTATTTATTGTTTTCGTATAAAGAAGGATAACGAAAAATATTAATATTTATCTCCAAAAAGAATTCAATCGCGTCTTCACATTTTCGCGAACGTTCATGTAAAAGATATTCAAATCTCCGCGATGAAAATTGGCAAAGGGATACAAAAAGCTGAATTTGAATTTGGGTTTGTCTACCCAAAGGATGCCTTTGTAAATCCTTGCACCTGACATACCAATTACCGGAGACTTGTCGAAGCCATCCAATACGGCTCCCAGGTTGAATTCCTTTGAAATGTAATCTTCAGTGGTTTTCCAATTTAAAGGATTGGTAATTATGACCTCTGCTTCATTTTTGATGTGTTTGGGTTTGTGGCCCATTTTAAAGCTTCGCCAGCTGCAAATGCAACCGGTTCCTTCGGGGTATTCGCATGCTTTTAAAAAGCGGAATTCATCTTTGGGAATAGGCCAACCGACCGCGTAAGCGACGACCAATTTGTTGCGCATGCTGTCTGGTTTGTCAAAATAATCCTGAAGCAACCTGATCATATGTAAGGCGCCCTGACTATGTCCGGCAAGAATAATAGGCCTTCCCTGGTTTTCTTTTTCTAAGAAATAATCAAACGCAGCTTTAACATCTGTATAGGCCAGGAGTAATGATTTTCTGGCTGATGCAGTATCTTCCGTAAAAAATGCCTCAAAGTGGGCCTGGCGATACCGGGGTGCATAAATTCTGCCCACTTCATTGAATATCGTCGCCTGATACTGAATAGCTCCTTCATCAGTTATTTGGTTGACTTTACTATTGTTTATTTCAGCGTTCCATTGATCATGCCCTCTTTTATTCAGGAAACTGGTAGGATGAATAAAAAAGACATCAGCTTGCGAAATCTGCTGCTGGTCTCTTAATCCAAGGGGCGTTGTATCTGCCAAATCCTTTTTCCCCGGCCAGGCCGCCCAATTCTCTGGAAGGGCATAATTGGGTGAATCGGGAAGTGTATAGTATTCAAAAGCATTTTTGGGTTTGGTAGCTGCACAGCTGCTCAGCATGAATAATCCCATTAAACCATAGATCCAAAATCGAAAATTTCGCTTCATACTGCAACTTTGAGTATATATACGTAGCGAGTTGACATATTGTTTTGATTTGTACAAGTTCTCAAGAGTAATTTTGCATTGATTCATGGAAAATCTTAAAAAAGACCTGTTAAATATAAGTCCGGAGGACCTGCAAAGCTGCCTGAGTGAGATGGGTTGGGAAAAATTCAGACACAAACAACTTCAGGAATGGTTATGGAAAAGAGCCGTCAGGGATTTTGAAAGTATGTCTAATTTGTCTAAAACCCAAAGACAACAATTATCTGAGCAGTTTTTTATTCCTGCACTCACCATGGATAAACAGCAGGAGAGTTCGGATGGAACTATGAAATTCAGATTTCGCACTTATGATGGATTTCCCATAGAATCTGTATTGATCCCTGTTGAAGACGATAAGCGGTTTACGATTTGTGTTTCTTCTCAATCGGGTTGCAGCCTCAGTTGTGCATTTTGTGCAACCGGAACCATGGGATTACTGCGTCAACTCACTGCATCTGAAATTGCAGATCAATTTTATGCGGTGAATTCTGTTTGTGAGCAGAAATATGGCAGACCGCTAAGCAACGTCGTGTATATGGGCATGGGTGAACCTTTGCTCAACTATAAAAATGTCATGAAGAGTATTGAAATCTTGTGCGCAAAGGAAGGGCTTGCTCTTTCTCCAAAACGTATCACCTTATCAACCGCAGGAATTTCTAAAATGATTAAAAAACTTGCAGATGATGGCAGCAAAGTTAATTTAGCCTTGTCCTTGCATGCTGCCGATGATCTCAAAAGAAATAAAATGATGGCCATCAACGAGAGTAACAATCTGAACAGCCTCATGGAAGCCCTGCGCTATTTTTATAAAAAAACCGGAAACCGGATAAGCTATGAATATATCGCCTTCGAAGGATTTAACGATACGGTTTCCGATGCCAAAAATCTCATTCGGATGTGTTCGCATTTTCCGGTAAAAGTCAACATCATTGAATACAATCCGGTGAAAGGAATGGATTTTATAAAATCTACCGAAGATCACATCAACAGCTTCGCTAAGGAAGTTCGCAAACACGGCATTATGATTACGGTTCGAAGAAGCAGGGGAAAAGATATTGATGCCGCTTGCGGACAGTTGGCGGTGGAAAAGGAGGGTAGTTAATAGTTGTTAGATGCTAGTTGTTAGTTTGCTAGATGTTAGCCTTTAGCTTTAGTCTGTTGGCTTTTTACTGTCCTAGGTTCTTCCTACCCATACCTTAAAGAAGTCGGGAGTTATTAGCTACTAGGTCCACAAGGATAAAAATTAATTAAATTCAATTTAACATCTGTATGTAAAAACGGCTTGACACCTTTTGCACCCCAGGCAAAGCAGTCGAAGAGATTAAATTATTAGTGAGTCCATAAAAGCGGAATGAAAACGCTCCCAATTAGAGGTTTTTATGAATTTTAAAATAATTTTAAGGCCTTGCACAATAATTATGTAAATTTTACTTTACATTTGTATAACTAAACTTTACATTATGAAAAATTTATTGCTTTTTCCTTACACTCTACGAACTCCTGGATGGATCCTGTTTTGGGGGTCATTTGTTGCTGGTATTGTCTGCTTGAGTTTCGATTGGGAGTGGGAGGTCCTCAAACTGCATACCTTGGCGATTTATGGGGATGCTATTTTTGGAAATGACACCTGGCTGGGTATCATCGAAGACAACCTCACCCTCGAAGTGATTGGGTTTTTGTTTGTTATGGGCATCCTATTTCTTGGTTTTTCGCATGAAACAGGAAGATGAATACACGCTGCAGATGCGCTATAATGCTTTGATGTGGGCTGCTTTGGCCAGTTGCATTTTGTTGATTTTTACGCTGTTTTTCTTTTATGGAACGGGCTATTTTTATTGCATGATCTTTAATATGTTTTCGATTCCATCCATCTATATTTTGAGGTTCAGTTATCTGTATCGTCAAAGTCAAATCAGCGAAGAATGAAAAACAAAGTCAAGGTTTATAGGGCCATGAATAATATTTCTCAGGAGGAATTGGCTCAAGCACTGGGTGTGAGTCGTCAGAGTATCTATGCGATTGAAACGTCGAAGTACATACCGTCTACTTTATTAGCGCTCAAAATGGCGAGCTACTTTTTGTGTTCGGTTGAGGAGTTGTTTGAGGTGGAAGAGGGAGATTAGAAAAAGAAGTGTCGATGCCTTATCAAAATCCTGTGGTTTCCCGCAGATTGCGCAGATTGAATTTCGATTAAATACTGAATAAATTTACCAGCATTTGGGGAATTACCCATTCATGACAGGTAATTCTTTTACGTCGAAAGTTGATAGTTGTTCGAACTGGCGGATGCGCTCGTGGATTTCTTCCTGGCTTAAGTTGCGAAGTTTACTCAAGCTGAATTCTTCTACACAAAACGAGGCCATCGTTGAGCCATAGATGATGGCGGTTTTCATATTTGAGAAACTCAGATCTCCTGTACGGGCCAGATACCCAATCATGCCACCAGCAAAGCTGTCGCCGGCTCCGGTAGGATCGATTACATCCGAAACCGGGAGTCCGGGTGCAAAAAATATTTGTCCGTTGTGAAAGAGTAAGGCTCCATGTTCACCTTTTTTAATCACCAAAAAAGCCGGACCCATTTCATGTATTTTATTAGCTGCTCTAACGAGACTGTGCTCGCCTGATAATTGCCGGGCTTCTTCGTCGTTGATGGTCAATAAATCTACGCGGGAAATCACTTTTTTCAAGGTGTCCATGGCATTGTCCATCCAGAAATTCATGGTATCTAAAACAATGAGCTTTGGCTTATGGGTAAGTTGATCTAAAACGGAAAGTTGAATATCGGGTGTTAGATTTCCCAACATTATAAATTGGCTGTTTTTATAACGCTCAGGTAAAACGGGATTGAAATCTGCCAGTACGTTTAGATCTGTCACCAGTGTATCGCGATTATTCATATCCGCATGGTACTTTCCAGCCCAATAAAACGATTTTTTTCCAGCAACGCGGACCAAGCCATCCATATTTACCCCGCGATTTTTTAAAGCCCGGATCTCTTCCTCAGGAAAGTCATCTCCAATAATCGACACCAGATTAATGTCTTTATACCAGTATGAAGCAGCCCAGCTAATGTAAGTACAAGCGCCGCCTATGACTTTTTCGACGGATCCAAAAGGGGTATGAATGGAATCAAATGCCATTGTACCTATAGTCAGTATGCTCATTTTGTTGAAATGCTTTTGATGTAAAAATAAAGCCCGAAAACCAATGCTTCCGGGCTTTTTGCGCCTCCTCTTGGGCTCGAACCAAGGACCTGCGGATTAACAGTCCGACGCTCTAACCAACTGAGCTAAGGAGGCGTTTTCAAAACGGACTGCAAATATATATTCTTCAACGGAATCGCTGAAACTAAAAATCAAATATTAGCGAGAAATTTAGCGCTTCCCCCTATTTATTGTGCTAATTATCAAAACAGTACAATAAATATCAGTCTGAACTGAGCGCTGCTCCAATCAAACTTCTGTTTAATCTGGCTATGTTTTCAAGGCTGATTTCCTTCGGACACTCGGCTTCACAAGCACCTACGTTACTGCAGTTTCCAAATCCCTCTTCATCCATTTGCTTGACCATATTCTGAACGCGCCTGGAATGCTCAATTTTTCCTTGTGGTAATAAACCCAGATGAGAAACCTTAGCAGCGACAAAAAGCATAGCTGAGCCATTCGGACAAGCAGCAACACAGGCCCCGCAGCCAATACATGCTGCAGCATCGAAGGATTTGGAGGCGAGATCTCTTTGTACGGGTATGGCATTTCCATCAATGGCCTGGCCTGTATTTACAGAAATAAATCCACCGGCTTGAATGATCCGGTCAAAAGCCGATCTGTCGACTACCAAATCTTTCACCACCGGAAATGATTTAGCCCGAAAGGGTTCAATAACGATTTCGTCACCTTCTTTAAAAAACCGCATGTGCAACTGACAGGTTGTCGTTCCGGAATTAGGTCCATGCGGACGGCCATTAATCACCATACTGCAGGCTCCACAGATCCCTTCTCTACAATCATGATCAAAAGCCACCGGATCTTTTCTTTCGGCTATCAATTGTTCGTTTAAAACATCGAGCATTTCCAAAAATGACATATGCTCGTTGGCATTTACTTCATATTTATCAAAACCACCTTTTGCATTTGGGTTTGATTGGCGCCAGATTTTTAGATTTAGATTCATGGTTGAAAAGTTTGCAGTTTATAATTCTCAGTTGGCAGTATTTATTTTTTTGACAATTTAATTTAGACTTTAATTACACCAAATTTAGATGGGTATTTCATCATGTGCTGTAAAAGTTTACCAATTTCTTCATTTGCTGAAAATAATTTTACACTTTGTTCCTCATTTAGATAATTACCCTTTATCGAAAATTCCAACCAAACATTTGTTTCTGAATTTTCCATATCTACATCGGATAATTTAGAGATAAAATGTGCCGGATACCTTCTTTTTCTATATGCTTCAGCAATATTTTTGCACACAGACCTCGATGATCTTCTCACCTGATCAGTTAAACTATATTTTTCTTCTGCAGTAAATTTTTTTGATAATTCAAATATTTGCATAGCCAATTCGAACGCCTTTTGATAAACAATTAATCTTTTATAATCACCCAACATTTTTATTATCATTAATTTTCAATTTCACCTACATCTGCCAACAGTGCAAGCTGACCAAGTGCAGTGCGCCAATACCACTTATGAATAATTCATCCTGCATGGTCATTCAGCGCTGTGTTATCAGATGTGAATTTTTTCATTACCATTTTATAAACATTTTTGTTCGAAGAATACCTTTTGAATTTCTTATGTGCAACAAATATAATCCTGAAACCAAATTGCTTACATCAATAATGTGATCATCATCAGAAAATATTAACTGTTTTATTATTTGCCCTTCTGAGCTTACAATGAAACATTCCTTATTATCTAAATTTGATGATATAATTCTAAGTTTATCTTGTGTAATGGTAGGTTGAATAGAATAATTATCGCTATTGACATCATTCGTTTCAGTCAATGAATCACAAAGATGAAAATAAGGTGGCCCAAAATCTATACCAATTGCTGTAATGTATTGCTTGCCTCGTCCTAAAATTATATGCTGAGTTATAAATGGAAGCTCAAAATTTTTTTCTAACAATTCAGGCCTTAAATCTTTAGTGTAGGTTTTATTGTTTGCGAGGCATGCTACTTCTCGGATTGGTACTGGATCATTGAACAACCATTTTTGAGAATAATAACTATCTGGTGAACCAACACTTCCATACAAACAAGGATGATTTCTAAAGTAAGATCGATCCCATGTCATCGTAACAGGCCAATTTTTAGTATATACAAATATTAAAAGTGGATTAGGAACAATGCATCCGTCGGGCTGATCAACATCATTGGCTGTAAGTATAATGTTTTGATAAAAATCACCACCAATGGCAAATTTTGGTTGTGCCCTAACTTCAAATGTAGAATCAAATGGAGAATTATCAATTATTTCTCCCCATTCTGGATTCCAATCATCATCAAATGTAATTTCATCAATTATAGAGGAATCGGCTCTAAATACAATTGTGTCTTTATTTCCACTCGCATCTTGAAAATAAAAACTCATTTCAAATTGGGCTTTCCTCTGCCCCCAACAATTGAAAGAAGAAAAAAGCAGGATACAAATTATTATTTTTTTCATAATGTTCTAATGATAATAATGGGTATATAGCTTCTTGAACTATTTCACATTAAATTAAATACTATTGCTTGATAAAAGTTTTAGTAAAAATTATACCGCCAACCTCAAATATAATTACATTTAATCCTGGATAAAATGATTCGATTGGAACATTTACATTATATATTCCTTGATTCTGTGACATCAATGATGTTACCGTGTAGTTAAAACTGGTGTACATTGGATGTGTAACTAGAATTCTCACCTCAGCGGTTTCTTCTAACTCATAATGTATAATTAAATAATCTGATGCCGGGTTAGGACTTAATGATATCTTGTAATCCTCATTAGGCACACCTACAATAGTGCAGTCCCTTACCGGGAGTATAAAAGGAAAGGATTTGTCAGTTTCACTGCAATCATTTTTAACAATCAGCTTTATTAAATACGGGTGATCCGGCAACATTCCATCTTGCCAATTTCCCAATATGGGGCCACTTATACAATATTTTTTAGCTAATCCAGAAAGCCAATTGGTCGTATGGATTATGGAAGGACTAGATGGATTTATATTGTCATATATTTCAATCTTGTATTGATTATATCCCATACTTGCCCCCAAATCAAAACAATAAGTACAATGTTTTGTTTTCACAATGTCTTTTGGTTGCCTGATTATAATTGCTGAAAGTGGCGGACAATTGCCACCTATTTGGGCGATATATTCGCATTTCAAATTCGATATGTGTTCTAGTGTTTTCAGAATTTGGCAATTAGTCCAAGCCGTATTTGGGCTGTTGTAACTCATGATGTTATTGTTGATCCAGCCTTGGTCACAGCAATGGTATATTGGACAAGGGCTCGGTGGATTACATTTAATGCTATTTGATGGTTCCAAGCCAAAGCATGTTTGTTCTTTTTCCTTATCAACTGGATTCGAACTTATCTGCCCATCACAATTTAGATCATAATCGAATGTGAGTTTAGGTGTATCATCACAACCATCAGGATCAAAACTGTGACCTAAACTCAAATTATGAACCAATTCATGATTCAATACTTGCCAATCAAATCGATTAACAGAACTAATGCTTCCACCTTGAAAGGCAGCTCCACTAGTAGAAGTATGATTGAAAGAGGCCATAAATACATTTAATTCAGAATTCGAGTTAATAGCATATTTAGAACTTAAATAGCTTAGGCTATATCCATCAAATTTATCAGAATTATTGCAATGAAAATAAAGCCCACTTATAACAAATCGGATTGGGTTGCAATGGGGTGATGAAGATGAAGTATTATAGCCACTTGCATTTAGTTGTGCCATATTATTAGCTAAATCTTCATTCGCTCGATATATAATATAACCTGCCCAACCAGCTGCGTCTTCTTGTTTTACAATTGTTGGGTCAAGAGGCAAGGAAACATCGCCAGAACAATCATCATTGACAAAAAAATGGAAATTGACTTTGATGTAAATCGGAATACAATTTTCGAAAATGGAATCTACATTAAAGCAAGGCTCGGATGCGGCTACTGCTTGAACAGGATCAGTAAGTACGCTACATTCAGAATTTTGAGCGTTTATATTTTGATTATGAAAAAACAATAATATGGTTACAATACCAAAGTTAAATATGTTTTTCATCTTCATGTTTTTTTAAAGATTCTTCTATTTTTTTTGTTTTTTAACGAATATTTTACACTATACTAAATCCAGTTAAAGAACACATTTCTAAAAGAAATTGCCAAGTATTTTAATTCAAAAATTCAATGCACATATAAATCTATTTGTTATATATTTTTCTCCTTTACTTCTATATTCTACTTATAACTCCTACTCGCAATTTTCACATTCTCATATTCGAGCTTTTCTTTAAACAGTTCGGGTTCTTTAGAGAGATCGGTCCAGGACCAGGCTGCGACAAAGTTGAAGTTTTCGTCGTCGCGTAAGGTCTCCCCTTCTTCTGTTTGGTATTCTTCGCGGAAATGTCCGCCGCAGGATTCGTTGCGTTGCAGGGCATCCAGAACCATCAATTCGCCCAGTTCGAGGAAGTCTGCTACTCTGCCAGCTTTTTCCAACTCCGGATTGAATTCGTTGGCTTGACCGGGAACAAATACATCGCGCCAGAATTCATCTCTTAGTTCTTGGATGGCTTTTCTTGCAAATTGCAATCCTTCCGCATTTCTTGCCATGCCGCAATAGTCCCACATTATTTTACCCAATCTGCGGTGAAAAGATTCTACAGATTGTTTGCCATTAATATTAAAAAAACGATGGATCTGATCCTTGACTTTTTTCTCCGCTTCTTCAAAAGCAGGAAGTTGTGTATCGATTTTTGGAGTTCTGATTTCACCAGATAAAAACTGGCCAATGGTATATGGTAAAACAAAATAACCGTCTGCTAAACCCTGCATTAAAGCAGATGCACCTAAGCGATTGGCTCCGTGGTCTGAAAAATTGGCCTCACCGAGTGCAAATAATCCGGGAATATTGGTTTCAAGATTGTAATCCACCCATAAACCTCCCATCGTATAATGCACTGCCGGATAAATTTTCATCGGTGTTTTATATGGATCTTCACCCGTAATCTTTTCGTACATCTCAAACAAGTTGCCGTATTTCTCCGAAACAACTGCTTCTCCCAATTTGATAATATTTGCTTCATCGGGTTCGTGAATGCCAAGCACATGTGCTTTGGATTTTCCGTAACGCTTTATGGCCGCCCCAAAGTCGAGATATACCGCAAGACCTGTAGGACTGACACCCAGGCCTTTGTCGCATTCTGTTTTTGCTGCTCTCGATGCAACGTCCCTTGGTACTAAGTTTCCAAATGCAGGATATCTGCGTTCCAGAAAATAATCGCGATCTTGTTCTGCAATATCCGTAGCTTTTTTGCGACCCTGACGAATAGCTTCTGCATCTTCTTTTTTTGCGGGAACCCAAACGCGGCCATCATTGCGCAAAGATTCGGACATCAATGTCAGTTTGGATTGGTAATCGCCGGATACGGGAATACAGGTTGGGTGAATTTGCGTATAACATGGGTTGCCCATCAATGCTCCATTCCTGACTGCTTTCCAAATAGCTGTGGTATTACATCCCATTGCATTGGTAGATAAATAAAATACATTTCCATATCCACCTGTAGCCAGCACCACACAATGTGCACCGAAGCGTTCTATTTTTCCATCTAATAAATTTCGTGCGATGATACCTCGTGCTTTGCCATCGACTTTTACCAGTTCCAGCATTTCGTGACGATTGTACATCTTTACAGAACCTAAAGAGATCTGTCGGCTCAAAGCCTGATAAGCACCTATCAACAATTGTTGTCCGGTCTGACCTCTGGCATAAAAAGTTCTGCTCACCTGTACCCCACCAAAGGATCTGTTCTCCAACAATCCGCCGTACTCTCTTGCAAAAGGTACACCCTGGGCAACACATTGATCAATAATAGCAGAACTTACCTCTGCAAGCCGATGTACATTCGCTTCTCTTGCACGATAATCTCCTCCTTTGATGGTGTCATAAAACAAACGATAGACACTATCGCCGTCGTTCATATAATTCTTGGCTGCATTGATACCTCCTTGTGCTGCAATACTGTGAGCTCGACGGGGACTGTCGTGAAATGTGAAACAGGAGACATTGTAGCCTAGTTCACCAAGACTGGCAGCCGCAGATGCTCCAGCCAATCCGGAACCCACAACTATAATGTCCAGTTTCCTTTTATTGGCAGGAGAAACTAAAGGTACTTTTGATTTATACTGGGTCCACTTTGATTCCAGTGGCCCTGCAGGAATATTTGATTCGAAATTCATATTAATAAGATCAAGCTTGGCTTAAATAAATGATGATCGGAATGACAGCAAATCCCAAGGATACCAGGATGGCGTAAGCCATACCGGCATAACGGATCAGCGGATTATATTTTTGATGATTCAAACCCAATGTTTGAAATGCGGATTGGAAACCGTGCCACAAATGCATCCCAAGAATGAGCATACTTATCACATAAAATATTACAAAGGGCAAATTATTGAAAGTGGCCATAACCATTACATAAAGATCCTGATAAGCCACTTCCGAATTCGGATAATTTACCATTGTTACATTTCCGAGTTTCATTTGCAACCAAAATTGGTACATATGGATTAATAAAAAGATGAAAATGATAATTCCCAAATGTGCCATGTATTTTGAAAAAAGGGAAACATCAGCGTTTGAAGGTACTTTGTAAGATTTACCTTTCGCCTTTCGGTTTTCCAGGGCCAATAAAATACCTTGTACGCTATGAAGTAAAATGGTAAAATATAAAATATAGGAAATGGTTTTGATGAGCGGATTATGCGTCATGAATCGGGTATATTGATTGAATTGCATCCCACCATCATCAGCCAGCAATTGAAAATTACCTAACAAGTGGACCACTAAAAACAAGATGAGAAACAATCCGGATAAACTCATGACCACTTTTCTCCCGATGGAGGAACGGAACAGAAAATTGAATAACCAAATCATAATAGAGGATTCGTTGATACCGCGGCAAAGCTATAACTGGATACTAAGAAAGATAGGCTAATGCTAAAAAATTCCAATTAAAATATGAATAGACACAGGTTAATTGATTGATACTAGCGGGCTTACAAAACTAAAGCAAGTTATTAAGTTTGGTACTAAACTAATATCCGAGTGCCTGACTTAAATCCTCTACGAGATCCTCTGCGTCTTCAATTCCCACACTGAGGCGAATTAAGGTATCTGTAAGTCCGTTGGCAATTCGATCTTCTCGAGGAATGGAGGCATGTGTCATACTGGCTGGGTGACCAATCAATGATTCAACACCCCCTAAAGATTCTGCACAAGCAAAGATTTTTGTGGATGCTAAAACCAACAAAGCATCCTCTAAAGAACCACTTTTTAAATCAAAAGAAACCATTGCACCAAATCCCCGCATTTGCGATTTCGCAATATCATGGTTGGGGTGTGTAGGAAAACCAGGATACAAAACCCTGGAAACTTTTGGGTGCTTAAGCAGGAAGTCTGCAATTTTAACCGCATTCTGACAAGCACGTTCTACCCGAACATGTAAGGTTTTGATCCCACGTAGAATTAAAAAACAATCCATTGGTCCCGGTACCGCCCCTGTCGCATTCTGAATGAATTTCATTTTTTCAAAAAGTTCCCGGGTCTTCGTTATAACGGCACCATGCACTACATCTGAATGTCCACCCAGATACTTCGTTGCGGAATGTAATACCAAATCGGCACCTAAATCGATAGGGTTTTGTAAATAGGGGGAAGCAAATGTATTATCGACACAAACCAAAAGTCCTTTCTCATGGGCTATTTTGCAGATGGCACGAATATCAACGATGCTCAATAGAGGATTTGTAGGGGTCTCCACCCAGATGAGTTTCGTTTTGTCAGTAATACATTTTGAAAGTTCATTCGGGTCAAACATCGAAATATATTTACTGCTGATGCCAAGGGGTTCAAAAATTCTAACCAGCTGCCTGTAAGAACCTCCGTAGAGATCATTTGTAGCAATAACTTCATCTCCGCTTTTCAACAATTTGATAACTGCATCCATTGCTGCCAATCCACTGCCAAAACAAATTCCTCCATATCCGTTTTCCAATGCTGCGAGATTTTCTTCCAATACTTGCCGGGTTGGATTTTGTGTTCTGGCATATTCAAATCCTTTGTGATTGCCAGGACCCTCCTGTACGTAAGTTGATGTTTGAAAAATAGGAGTCATGATAGCCCCGGTTGAAGGATCCGGATGGACACCTGCGTGGATCACTTTGGTATTGAATTTCATGGATTTTTAAATTAGAAATATTATAAAAATAGCCACAAAACTTTAGTGTTTTGTGGCTATTAAAGTATTTTTAAATATTAATTTTTAGAAAAAGAGTCAAATAACGAACGTTTGTTATCCAAATTAATATAGAACAAATAATGTCCGGAAGGAATGCCCGAAATGTCTAAACGAAATTCAGCTTCTTTTGGCAACGAACCAGATAAAATCGATTTGCCCTCTGCATTGATAATCGAATAATCTGCTTTGGAAAAATCAAGCTCCTTTAAATCAATCAACATTTCATTTGAGACCGGGTTGGGTGATATTTTAAATAATGATGAAGAGGCTGACTGGTCATTATTTCTAACGATTTCCTGATCTTTCAAAAAAGTAAAAGCCGTATCATTTACGATGCCATTGTCATCTTCAAATTCCGCAAAAAGCAAGGTAGCCACAGGTTCTGCAAAACCAGAAGCAATCCAGCTGTAAGTTATTAAGGTTTGACTTCCGAAAGGAATGCCCAAAACAGAAATTTCCACTAATTGGACGCTCTTCATTTTGATAACCGGAAAACTTCCTTCTTCTGTTTTCATGGTGCCCCAGGCATCTACAGTTGAATTGGTCATCATTGCCATTTGCGCCGGAAAACCACCTGCATCAAAATTCGCGGTAACATCATTCTGAAAATTATCACCAAAATTGAGAGGGTATTTGGTAATGGTCACCTTTTTATCAAATGCAATGGCCAATGAAGATTGGTATAAGCCCACCAGATAAAGTCCAGTATTGTTATATTCGTACATATTAAAAGCACTATCGATATTTGGAACATTTACGTAAGCCATATTACAGCCTGGAAATTTTGAAAGAAAGTGAAGTCCATTTACGGGAATGTATTCCGTGCTAAAATCTTCAAAACCAGTTCCTGTGATATCCCAATTTTGGTTACCTCCAGCTTTCTGATAGTCTTGCAAATCAAAACCCGAAAGGTCGCTCAATTGGCCGTGTTCAAGTTTTATACCCGGCCTGGGTCCATCTGCCGCAGTATAGGTAATTTGGGCATTTAAACCACCAAATAACAAAACAAATAAAAGTGTACATAAATTTTTCATAGGCAATAGTTATATTATTTTACAACAAAAGAAAGAAATCCATACGAGTTAAGAGGATTTATAGGGCTCAATAACAAAAACTTAAATAAAAATACGACTTTTCGTTGAATTCTAATGATTTCCCTAAAACTCCATTGATTAGAATTGAAGGCTTTATCATGGTTAAATTATAAAGACTAATTTCCATCAAGCCCGGCAGACCAATGGTAAGAAACAGAAACTGAATCAATGGGACCTTGAAGGATGGGTTTTTTGAAGATTTCAATTTTAAGCGCCACGACTTGAGGAAACGCAATTCTCAATTGAATCGCAAGTTTGTTTGCCAAATTCTCCAAAAGCTCTTCATTTTGTGCGAAAACTTGATTAGCAATGTCATATACCCCTTGATAATCAATGGTATTAGCGAGTGTAAAACCGGTTTTAGCATTGGGTATAAAAGACAAATGAATGTCTGCTTGAATCTCGGTAGTCCATTTTTGCTCTACGGGATAAAGCCCATATGGTCCGAAGAACCTGAGTTTATGGAGACTGATTTGCATTAAATTTGTATCTTCCATGATTATTAACAAGCCATTTTAGGCTTCACTTGTAGCCGCTATTAACTTTGCGCAAAATTGATAAAAAGACATGAGTTCTGGTACTGATCGCTATGAAGGCCATGATTATTATGGCGTGGATGAATTGCTCCAGGAAGATCACTTATTAGCCCGCGAGGCAGTAAGGGCCTGGGTTAAATCGGAAGTAAGTCCGATTATCGAAGAATATTCTGAAAAAGCTCAATGTCCGACACATTTATTCAAAGGGCTGGCTGAAATCGGTGCCTTTGGACCCAGCTTACCAAGTGAATATGGAGGCGGAGGAATGGATGAAATAGCTTACGGAGTTATTATGCAGGAATTGGAACGGGGCGACTCAGGGATTCGGTCAATGGCCTCAGTTCAAGGTTCTCTGGTTATGTATCCCATCTACCGCTTTGGTTCGGAAGAACAAAAGCGAAAATATTTGCCAAAACTTGGAGCTGGAGAATTTATAGGTTGCTTTGGGCTGACGGAGCCAGATTTTGGATCCAATCCTTCGGGAATGATCAGTAATGTCAAAGATGATGGAGATGCATATATTTTAAATGGAGCCAAAATGTGGATCACAAATTCACCATTGGCAGATTTGGCAGTTGTGTGGGCTAAGGATGAAAACGGTGATATTTTGGGAATGATCGTCGAAAGAGGCTGGAAAGGCTATTCTGCACCTGAAATTCACGGTAAATGGTCTTTGAGAGCTTCGATTACGGGTGAACTCATTTTTGAAGATGTGAGGGTCCCGAAAACACATGTTTTTCCCAATGTAAAAGGTTTGAAAGGTCCATTATCCTGCTTGTCTAAAGCCCGTTATGGAATCGCCTGGGGAGCCATAGGTGCTGCTTTGGATTGTTATGATGTTGCTCTTCGATATTCTAAAGAACGCATACAATTTGACAGACCTATTGCCGGTTTTCAGTTAACCCAAAAGAAATTGGCAGAAATGATCACAGAAATCACCAAAGCCCAACTTTTAGCATGGAGACTTGGAATGCTGGCCAATCAAGGCAAAGCGAGTCCCGCACAAATTTCTATGGCCAAACGCAATAATGTTCATATCGCCCTTCAAATTGCAAGGGAAGCCAGACAAATATTGGGCGGAATGGGGATCACTAATGAATACCCGATTATGAGACATATGATGAACCTTGAAACGGTTTTGACCTACGAAGGAACACATGATATCCACTTATTAATAACTGGAATGGATGTAACGGGGATCAATGCTTTCGGAATGTAATGGCAAAAGGCAACAATTAAGTTTTTATTAATAACTTTCAATACTTTAAAACGTTTAACAGAAAACCACAGATTTTTGACCTCAGAAGAATACTATCGAACATCATATTACGCGTTCATTAAACCTGGCAGTATATTTCTATTTGTATTTGCAGCAGGATTTTTATGGATGGCACAAGTGGCTCTGGCGCAGCATCCGCAGGATATTTTTTTACAAAATGGATCCTTTGAGGATGTACCAGATTGTTGCAAACCTCCCTCAGGTTGGGTAGATTGCGGTTTTAAAGGAGAAACACCACCCGATGTACAACCTGCCCTTGATGACTCCAATCGTCCATTTTTTAATGTAACCAAAGCTGCATTTGCAGGTAACACCTATTTGGGTATGGTCGTCCGCGAAAATGACACCTACGAACGCGTCGCACAAAGACTCCTAAAGCCCTTAAAGAAAGATCTGTGTTATACTTTTAGCATTTATTTATGTCGTTCTGATAATTACTTGAGTGCATCCAATCGCAACGAACCAGACAAACTCAAAGAATTTACACAACCCATCTTATTGCGCATCTGGGGCGGCGATGCGTATTGTCATCAAAAACAGTTGTTAGCAGAATCGCCACTCATTTCAAACACTGATTGGAAAAAATACGAATTTGAATTTGAGGTTAAACATGACATGTGGTATTTTGAATTGGAAGCATTTTACAAAACGCCGGTACTTTTTCCTTATAATGGAAATATTTTATTGGATAATGCATCCCATATTACAATTATCCCTTGTCCTACAGATTCAAAAGCATATGCAGAGTACAAAAAAGAAATCCAGAAAGCAAAAAATGGCAATACAAAACCAAAAGAGAATTTAAAAACAAAATCAAATTCTGGGACTTCTTCAATACCATCCAAACCTAAACAACGCATCTTAAAATATCTCGATAACAAGATGTCAGTAGGACAAGTATTTAAAATAGAAAAATTATATTTTGAGACAGATTCAGCTACTATCAAACAAGAATCTTTTGACGTGCTTGACGAATTATTGGAGTACCTGGAGAAAAACAAAAAAGTTAAGATTGAGATTGGAGGGCATACCAACAACAGATGTTCAGAAAAATATTGCGAACGTCTTTCACTTCACAGGTCTGAAGCAGTGAAGGCATATCTCGTTGAAAACGGAATCGACGGATCGCGCATCGTTTGTAAAGGATACGGCCGTAAAAATCCCGTAGCATCAAATTCTACGGTAGATGGACGAAAACTCAATCAACGCGTAGAAATAAAAATACTCAGCATCAGTGGTTGATCTACATCTGTGTTACTTACACAAACCCAGGTAAGTTGTGATTAAAACAAGCGGTATTGTATTTCGGAACACTCGTTATAAAGAAAGTAGCCTGATTCTGGATATCTTCACAGAAGAAGCAGGCCTCCAATCCTTTATTGCTAACGGTGTATTTAGTAAATCCAATCAACGCCTGGCTGCTGCCCTTCAGCCAATGAATATTGTTGAAGTCGTAGCATACTACAACGAACAAAAAGAATTACATCGATTGAAAGAAGTATGCATATCCGTTATGTATCAAAAAATTAGATTCGATATTAAACGCTCTGCCATGGGTTTGTTTTTGCTGGAAGTATGCAGGAAAACGATTCGTTCCCATCAAGCTAATAGTGAATTATTTCATTTCGTAAAAAATGCGTTCGAAGAAATAGATCACACTGACAGCTTTAATCCAAATTTTCATCTTGAATTTTTAGTACAGCTCATGAGTTATTTGGGTTTCCAACCTCAAAATAATTATTCTTCAAACACAAGTTGTTTTGATATGGTCAATGGAATTTTTACAAGCTACAAAGGCGAGGCCGTTTATCATCTTTCTGAAGGAGCAAGCAAAATATTCTCCGAAATGCTTTCTGGACAATCATACATACATTTATTTCAGAATAGTCAACAGCGCCGCCAAATGTTGCATGCGCTCATACTTTATTATCAATTACACATTGAAAATTTTGGTCAGGTAAAATCTATGGAAGTATTCCATGAGATTTTAGGGGCTTGAGAATTTCTTGAAAATATATTAAATAAAATCTGCTTACTTCAAAAATAATTAAATCCAATTTTGAGTCCTTCAAATGGAGCAGTTAATATATGGTTCACAGAATCAACTCAGGTGATGATCCCAGAATTGCAATTAATAAATTCAATTCGACTAACTTTGCAGAATGATATCTGTACAAGAAGCCAAAGATCTCATTTTGCAAAATATTCAGCTCCTTGAAACTGAAACGGTCTGTTTGTCCTCTGCATACGGAATGATACTTGCGCAAGCTGTTGTATCAAAAATAGATGTTCCTGCTTTTGATAATTCTGCGATGGATGGATATGCAGTAAAGTACGATGATCAAATTCATTCATTCCGCGTGACGCAATATATACAAGCAGGAGAACTTACAAATATGGAATTGAATTCCGGAGAAGCAGCACAAATATTTACAGGAGCTCCTATTCCTAAAAATGCAGACACCGTTATTCCACGGGAATTGATTTCAGTATCTGATGGAAATATTAATTTTAGTCCCAATATTATTTCCAGAGGCATGCATATCCGGAAAAGAGCATCTCAAAATGCAACTGACGAAATCATAGCCCAGGCCGGAGCATTCATGAATCCTGGTTTAATTGCTTTACTTTCTTCTTGCGGAGTCCAAAGTGTAGTTGTCTACAAAAGACCTTCGGTCAGTTTCATCGTTACCGGCAATGAACTTATTGAGCCCGGAAATCCTTTACCCGAAGGGTCTGTTTACAATTCCAATGGTCCGGCCATTTATTCTTTTCTTCAACTCTGTGGCATTCAAAGCATTCATGCTTTTTCAGCCCCTGATCAAAAAAACACGCTCCGAGAAAAAATAGAGCAAGCTTTAGACTGCAGTGATGTGGTCATCCTCACAGGTGGTGTATCGGCAGGCGATTTCGATTTTGTACCTCAAGTGCTCGCAGAACTAGGCGTACAGAAGTTATTCCATAAAGTCAAACAAAAACCGGGAAAACCCATTTATTGCGGCAAAAAAAATAATCAATGGATTTTTGGTTTACCCGGAAATCCTGCTGCCGTATTGGCTTGCCTGAACCAGTATGTAAAGCCTTGTTTATTTGGGATCAGTGGTCATCATGAAATTTTCAGACAATTTGTGGTGTTAGCAATAGCTCATACATGGACTAAAAAACCAGGACTAAGTCATATTCTAAAAGTCAAAATGGAAGGCCAAAAAGTAAAAATTCTGGATGGACAAGAATCGTTTAATCTTTTACCCTTCAATGAATGTAATGGATTCATGGTAATGGATGAAGATACAGAAGTATTGGAAAAAGGAGCCCGGGTAAATGTGTATCCCATATAATGTATGAATAAACCAAGAAGTGAAATTTGAAAAAATAATTAAATTCACTATGCAAGTCATTTGAAGTATCCAATGGGAACAGGATCTATCATAGAAGTAAGTATTCTTGCAGGAGGCAAAAGTTCGAGAATGGGGCAGGATAAAGGTATGCTACAAATGGGCTCACAACCCATGATACAATATCTACTTGATACGTTTCAATGCTTTGATATGCCGCTCCATATTATTGCCAATCATCCTAACTATCGTTCGTTAGTTTATCCCGTTTATGAAGACCTATGCATTGAAAAAGGACCTATGGGAGGATTATATACGGCATTATTAAAAAGTCGTTCATCGCTAGTATTACTCATAAGTTGTGATAGTCCATTTATAAGCAAAACATCGATCGATCGATTATTGAGTAACATAGAAGATGAAAAAATAATCGTATCTGTCGTACAAGATATTATCAATCCCCTATTTGCGATTTATCCCGTTTCGCTGGTTCAAAAAGTATGGCTAAATATCCAAGAAAATAAATTAAAAATGACAGATTTTATCCTTGAATCCGCTCATTTAAAAGTAGGTATGGATGATATCCATAAAAAAGATCCTTTTGAATTTTACAACATCAACAGTCCGTCGGATGTTATACTTTGCAAATCCAAATGGAAATGAGTAAAATCAAGATACAGGCATTCGGTATAGTGGCCGAAAAAATGGGACTACAACAAACAATGCTCAGTGATTTGGATGATACTGACGCATTAAAAGTAAAATTGGAATCGGAATTTCCAGACTTAAAGCTGGTCCGATATGCGATAGCTTACAATCGTAAGTTGATTCATGAAAATATCGCATTCACCGGTGATTGTGAAATCGCTTTGCTCCCGCCATATTCAGGAGGTTAATCAATTACATGAATCGATTTGAACGTCAGGAAATATTAAAAGGATTTGGAATTGAAGGACAAAAGAAACTTCGGGAAGCTCGCATTTTAGTTGTAGGAGCAGGAGGTTTAGGCTGCCCGGCTCTTTTATATCTGGCAGCAGCAGGCATAGGGACCCTTGGTATTGCTGATGGAGATTTTGTAAGTCTTTCAAATCTCAATCGCCAAATCCTCTTCGGAATAGAAGATCTCGGCAAACCAAAAGCTTCGACTGCAGCTGGTTTATTAAATCTCAAATACCCTGATATACATATCAATATTCACGAAACTTATTTGCAGGTTCATAATGCCATTCCCATACTCTCAAATTACGACTTGATCATAGACGGCACAGATAATTTTCAAACACGGTACCTGCTTAACGATGGATGTTTTTTGTTAAAAAAGCCATACATCATGGCCGCTATTTTTCAAAATGAAGGCCAAGTTGCTGTTTTGAACCTTGCGTATGGCAATGACCGACCCTTACATTACAGAGATATTTATCCGGATCCACCCATGCCACATGAAATTCCGAATTGCAATGAATCAGGAGTGATTGGTGTATTGCCTGGAATTCTCGGAATGCTTCAGGCCGCTGAAGCTATAAAGTTATTGACGGGTTATGGAACACCCTTGAAAAACAAACTGCTTCATTATCATTTGCTGGATACTAACTTTTTTGAAATAGAGATCACAGCCAATCCCAAAGCAGACCAAACCACTCCCCTAAATCTTGATGCATATTATAAAATGGATTATGTAATGACATGTGGTGGTGTTGAAACGATCAACTGGAAAGATGCAATGGATGTGTTACAAAAAGAAAAGCACGCACTTTTAATTGATGTCCGGGAAAAAGATGAATTACCAACAACAGAACTACTCAATTGCCATCAAATACCTCTCAGACAGCTCGAAAATGAAATCATCAAGTTGCAAGCCGCAGATTCATTCATTTTATTTTGCCAAACAGGAACGAGAAGCGGACATGCAGCTTCACTGTTAAAAGCGATGTTTCCGAATAAACATATCTATTCAATCATCGGAGGATTGCGAGATTTTAATTCTCCATTAAATTTAAAATTGTATGGATAAAAAGCCAAAAAATATTTTTGTAGATGGCCCCATTTCGTCCGATTTTATTGCTGATGCCATTCATAAACACCGAACACAAAAAGGTATTGGAGGGCACAGCATTTTTCTCGGGCAAGTTCGGGCAGATGAAAAATTGAATGCGGTAGTTTCAGCTATTGAATACAGTACCTACAAAGAAATGGCTCTTGAAATGGCTCATCTCATAAGGGAAGATATTTTTGAAAAATATCCTCTACATTGTATGCATATATACCATAGCCTAGGTAGCGTTGAAGCCGGCAATATCTGCCTTTTTGTTTTCACATCCTCAAAACACAGACAGGATGCCATCAATGCCTGTGAAGAACTGGTTGAACGCATTAAAAAAGAAATACCGATATGGGGAAAAGAAATATTGTCTGATGCAGAATCAGTTTGGAAAGTGAACGAATAAAGGAGGCCTTTCACTTCTCTAGAAAAAAAACGCTCTAAAAGGTTTAAAATTTTTATTAGAACTTCTCTTAAGCATTGAGCGTTAAGCGAAATCTACATGATGATTGTCATCCCGGCAGGTATCTTCTATCACATTTGAGATTATGATCGTGATTTAGCTTCGCGTGATATTTCCAAGGCATGTACTTTGGCATTTTTTTAATTGAAATCCGCTGCCCTTCATGAAAGATCCCTTTATCAAAACCCTGGCCGAACCCTTCCGCATTAAAATGGTAGAACCCATTCAAATGACCACACGCGAAGATCGGGAAAATGCACTTCGCGATGCAGGTTTCAATCCTTTTTTATTATCATCGGAAGATGTCTTTATTGATCTCCTTACCGACAGCGGAACGGGTGCCATGAGTCAGGCACAATGGGCAGGTATGATGATCGGTGATGAAAGTTATGCCGGTGCAAAGAGTTGGATCAAATTAGAAAAAGTAGTTAAAGAATTAAGCGGAATGCCTTATGTGTTACCTACACATCAGGGACGCGCAGCAGAGCGAATTTTGTACGGCCTGATTGGTGGTCCAGGTAAAATTTTTCTGAGCAATACGCATTTTGATACAACGAGAGCGAATATCGAATATACTGGCGCTGCAGCTTTTGATTTGATGCCAGAAGAATCTCTTCAAAATGATTTGTATTCAGCTTTTAAAGGAAATATAAGTCTCATTAAGCTCGAAGAACATATTGTTCAATTTACTCCTGAAAAAATTTCAGCTGTCATCTTAACGGTTACCAACAATTCGTCAGGAGGTCAACCGGTAAGTATGTCGAATGCAATAGCAGTGCGAAATTTATGCGATAAATATGGTATCATGATGGTCATCGACGGATGTCGCATTGCTGAAAATAGTTATTTTGTTCAGCAACGCGAAGAAGGGTATCAACATAAAACTTACAAAGAAATTGCACAACAAATGTTGCAACTCGGCGATGCTTTTATCATGAGTGCAAAAAAAGATGGAATGGTTAATATGGGCGGATTGTTGTGTTTGAAAGACGAAGAACTCAGCAGAAAATGTATCAATCAACTCATCATCTCAGAAGGATTTGCAACTTATGGTGGTTTATCAGGACGCGATATGGAAGCCATGGCAGTAGGTTTGGAAGAAGTATTTGATCCGGATTATCTGCATTATAGAATCAGAAGTACCAACTATTTGGGAGAACACCTGAGACAAAAAGGAATTCCTGTCATTTGGCCCATCGGTGGTCACGCCGTTTATATCGATGCCAAAAAATTATTCCCATCACTGCCCGTATCTGAATTTCCAGGATTGGTATTGGCTTGCGAATTATATAAAATTGGTGGAATTCGCTGCGTAGAAGTAGGAAGCGTTATGTTTGGAAAATATGATGAACATGGTGGACTCATTCCAGCCGCACAAGAACTCGTTCGCTTAGCCATCCCTAGAAGAGTTTATACACAAAGTCATATCGATTATGTACTCGAAGTATTTGATCATATCCTTGAATTAAGAGATCTGGATCGAGGTTACAAAATTGTTTATGAACCACCATTCCTAAGACATTTCACAGCAAGGTTTGAATCACTCTTTTCCTCAAAAAAATAATATGAAAAACACATTGAAAAATCATAAATCATAGGCGGAGCCTTACAAAATGAAAATGGTAGAGTTACTCAAAACTACCACGCGACAAGAAAGGATGAAAGCCATTCGAAAAGCTGGTTACAATACTTTTTTATTGCCATCGGAGGAAGTTTACATTGATCTGTTGACCGACAGTGGTACCAACTCCATGAGTGATCGGCAGTGGAGTGCTTTTATGTTGGGAGATGAAGCATATGCCGGAAGTAAAAGCTATTTCAAACTCGAAGCAGCTATTCAAAAATATTATGGATATAAATACATTATACCTACACATCAGGGACGTGGTGCGGAAAATATACTCTCACAAATCATGATCAAAAAAGGCCAGTTTGTGCCTGGCAATATGTATTTTACAACTACTCGAGTTCACCAGGAACTTGCAGGTGGTAAATTTGTAGATATCATCATTGACGAAGCGCATGATCCAACAAATCTTCATCCCTTTAAAGGAAATGTTGATCTTCAGAAACTGGATGATTTGGTTCAAAAACATGGTGCTGAGAAAATAGCTTATATCACATTAGCTTCCAATGTAAATATGGCCGGAGGGCAGCCTTTCAGTATGGAAAATTTGAAAGCCTTGCGCAAATACACGATCAAACATGGAATCTCTATCATTCACGATATGACACGTGTTGCAGAAAATGCGTATTTTATTCAACAACGCGAAAAAGGATACCAACAAAAAACGATTCGCGAAATAGTCAAAGAAATTTGTTCACATACAGATGGAGCTACCATGAGTGCTAAAAAAGATGCACTGGTCAATATTGGTGGGTTTATGGCCACTAATGATCCGAATGTTTTTGAAGAAGCACGCAATCTTGTCGTTGTTTATGAAGGTTTACATACCTATGGCGGACTGGCAGGTCGCGATATGGAAGCCATGGCGGTGGGCATTCAAGAAAGTCTGGACGACAACCATCAAAAAGCAAGAGTAGGACAAGTGATCTATCTTGGTGAAAAAATGCAGGCTTATGGAATTCCAATTGTTCAACCGATTGGAGGCCATGGTATTTTCGTCGACGCAAAATCTTTTTTACCAAACATACCTCAGTCCAATTACCCGGCGCAAGCACTTGCAGCCGAAATTTACATAGATTCCGGTGTGCGTACCATGGAAAGAGGAATTGTTTCAGCAGGCCGCAAAGCCAATGGTGATCAGTATTTTCCAAAACTTGAATTGGTTCGGTTTACGATCCCCAGACGGGTTTACACACAAGCGCATATGGATGTGGTTGCGGAATCTGCAGCGACCGTTTATGAAAGAAGGCATAAAATCAAAGGTTTACAAATGGTCTACGAACCGAAATATTTGCGTTTCTTTCAGGCAAGATTTGAACAATTATGATCATTAAACAACTCCTTGAACCCAAAAGCATAGCCGTCATAGGAGCCTCTGAAAATACTACAAAACCAGGGGGTAAAGTAATTACTAATCTCTTGAAGGGAAATTTTAAAGGGAAACTTTATGCGGTTAATAAAAATTTAGTACACCTTTCCGGAATGCAGCATTTCTACAATGTTGAAAGCCTTCCTCCAACAGATCTGGCCATCATTTCTATTCCGGCTAACACTTGTTTGTCTGTCATAAAGCAACTCCTAAAAAAAGGAACAAAAGCCTTTATTATTTTCTCAGCCGGATTTGCAGAAGGTGGAACAGAAGGAAAAATACTTGAAGCTAAGATCGCTGAAGCCATTGACGAAGTGGGAGGAACGATGATTGGTCCGAATTGTATTGGTGTGATTACAGCGCATTATAAAGCAGTGTTCACTCTGCCTGTACCGGATTTTGATCCAATGGGTTGTGAATTAATCTCGAGCTCCGGTGCGACAGCTGTTTTCATTATGGAAGCAGGTATCGCCGCAGGATTGCGTTTTTCGAATATGTATTCCATAGGAAATGCAGGACAAACAGGTGTGGAAGATCTTCTCGAGCATATGGATTTTCATTTTAATGAAAACAGTCCACAAGTCAAATTGCTTTATCTGGAAAACATCAGCAATCCATTCAAATTCATGAAACATGCATCATCACTGGTGCGTAAAGGTTGCAAAATTGCAGCCATCAAGTCTGGATATTCTGAGGCAGGACAAAGAGCAGCATCTTCTCACACGGGCGCATTGGCGACTTCTGACATTGTAGTAAGAGCATTATTTAAAAAATCAGGAGTTATTTACTGCAGTAGCAGAGATGAGCTTATTATTATGGGTTGCATTTTTCAAAGCAAACCACTTATGGGTAAAAATCTGGCCATCATCACACATGCCGGAGGCTCAGCAGTAATGCTCACAGATGCATTGACATCGGGAGGTCTCAAAGTTCCGCATCTGACCAATACCGCTACACATCACTTACTTTCCAAACTCAATCCGGGGTCTTCTGTTTCCAATCCCATCGATTTTCTAGCTACCGGAACAGGTGAGCAACTTTCAGAAATAATTGATTATTGTGAAAACGAATCTGCTGTTGATGGAATGATTGTTGTGTTTGGTAGTCCAGGACTACTAACAAGTGTTAGGGACGTATATCTCAGAATTCATGAAAAAATGTTAGTATGCAAAAAACCAATTTATCCGGTGCTGCCATCATTAATCAATGCCAAATCTGAAATTGAAGAATTTTTATCTAAAAATCATGTAAACTTTCCCGACGAAGTTTCTCTTGGAAATGCACTCCCACATGCTTACTTCAGGCCACAACCAACATTTGGAATGACGCATCTGGCACCGATGGAAACCGCAACCATCAGAAGTCTGATTTCGCAAATGGACAACGGGTATTTAAATCCGATACAAACCAAAGAACTACTTGATGCCGCAGGGATTAAAATAGTTGAAACTAAAGTTTGCTACACCTTAGAATCACTGATGCAAGCCATTGATACGCTTAACTTTCCATTTGTTCTAAAATCAGTCGGACCCATACACAAAACCGAGTCCGGTGGCGTGATTCTGAACTTGCAATCAAAAGATCAGCTCATAGATGCATTCCAGAAACTCATCCATAAACCCGAGGTCATTGCGGTGCAAATACAGGAAATGAAAAGCGGGGAAGAACTTTACTGTGGCGCCATCAAACAGGGACAGTTCGGGCATTTGGTTCTTTGCGGACTTGGTGGAATTTTTCTGGAAGTATTAAATGATGTTTCGAATGGAATTGCCCCTCTCAACGAAGATGAAGCGATGCAAATGATACGTTCCTTAAAAGCCTATAAAATCATTAAAGGATATCGCAATAGACCCGGAGTTAACGAACAAATTTTTGCTGATGTGATCATCCGGGTAGCTTCACTTGTGCATCTAGCGCCTGAAATTGCTGAGCTTGATATCAATCCGTTAAAAGGCAATGAAAATGAATTGATCGCTGTCGATGCAAGGATCAGAATAGAAAAATAAGTAAATCCAGATTTAAATTATTTCTTTCGGGTAACCAGAATTTTATCTACCCTTTGTCCATCTTTATCCACAACTTCCATTTCATAATGATCTACAGCGAATTTGTCGCCTACATTTGGAAGTGTGCCACTGAGGTGAATGATTAAACCAGCAACAGTTGTATATTGGTCGAGAAAATTATCTGGCATTTCAAGATCAAAAAACTTGAGAAAATCGATGACGGAATATTGACCATCGACCAGCCAACTATTGTCATCACGTTTTGTGATCTGATATTCTTCCTGATCTAATTCCGTAACATCACCAACCAAAGCATCCACCACATCATCCATGGTTACAATGCCCATGGTTGCGCCATATTCATCAACGACTATGCCATAATGCATTTGCCTTTGTTTGAACAATTCCAATATCTTATACGCATACATGTTCTCATTAAAATACAGAGGTTCTTTAATGTAATCGCGCAAATCAAATGGTTTATCGGAAGCCGGTGTAAATAAATCTTTAAGCAAGACTATACCAATAATATTGTCAATATCATTGTCATCACAAACCGGATATGCGGAATGTTTTTCCTCATTGATTTTTGCTCTGACAGCCTCCCAATTTTCCGATGAATCAAAATAAACCATATCACTTCGATGGGTAAATAAAGTATTCACTTTGCGGTCACCCAATTCAAAAACGCGCTCTACAATATTTTGCTCAATATCTTGTATTTCACCACCCTGGGCACTTTCTTTAATGATCGATTTTATTTCTTCTTCTGAAACTTTGCTGTCACTGGTTTTACGAATTCCAAATAAATTCAAAACCATATCATTGGATGCTGCCAGCAACCAAACAAAGGGAGCTGTAATGTTTGCTAAAATGCCCATCGGTTTTGCAAAAAAAACAGCAATGGGTTCAGGGTAAGCCATTCCAATTCTTTTTGGCAACAATTCTCCAAATACGATAGAGAGATAAGTCACGACCAGCACTATAAGTCCGATCGAAATTTGATAAGCATAAGGTTGAAGTATACTTATGGTTTCAATATAAATAGCTACATCATTGGTCAGGTTTTCACCGCTATATACACCCAATAATATACCAATTAAGGTGATTCCAATTTGGACCGTAGAAAGAAAACGCGTTGGGTTCTCAGATAACTCAAGAGCAGCATTTGCACCCGGCATTCCCTTCTTTTTTGCTTGCTCCAGCTTAAATTTTCTTGAAGAAACCAGGGCCATCTCTGACAATGAAAAGATGCCATTGAGTAGGATCAAGCCCATTATGATTATAAACTCCATAATATCAGAACAATACCGCAATCAAATATTATTATTCCGGCTTTGTAAAAGCAAATATCGTTATTTTAGGAGGTTTTGGCTGATTTTATTCCAACATTCAGAATGCATTCTGTGCATACTATTTGAAATAGGCCTGGATATTTTGCTGAACCATGATTTAGAATTTGTTATCAAATAGAATCACATATTGCCTTAAGGAATAAAATACTTTGCAATTTGGCCCGTTAATTTTATTAATTTATCATTAATTAAATTAAAAAAAAGATATTTGCACAAGAAAAAAGAATATGATACAAATTGATCAAATCGTCGCGGTAAGTGGTAAAGGATCTCTTTTTAAACTCGTAGCCTCCAAATCAAACGGTCTCATTTTGGAAGATATGGAAACCAAAAAATCAAACTTTTATTCTTCCAGAACCTATCAATTCTCCCCTTTAGAATCCATAGGAATTTACACCTTATCAGATAACATTCCTTTAAAAGAAGTGTATCAAAGATTCCTCGATGCAGAAGCGACTGCACCAATCCCCGGTGAAAATGAACCGGATGATTTATTTAAATCTTATTTTGAAAAAATGATTCCTGAGTACGATCGTTATCGCGTCCATGCAAAGGACATGAAAAAATGTCTGAAATGGTATCGTCAATTAAAAAAATTTGGCAACATCACAGAAGAGTTAGTCACTGAACTTCCCGTTGAAAAAACCGAATCATTGAATTCTTAATTTCCAAATGTACAATCAAAAAAAAGTAGTTGTCGTTTTGCCAGCATACAATGCTGCTCGTACACTCAGACAAACACTGAATGAAATTCCTATGCAGCTCGTCGATGAACTCATACTTTGCGATGATGCAAGTCATGACGGCACTTTTGAACTTGCCAAAGAGTTGGGTATTCACCATTGTATACGCCACGAAAAAAATCTCGGTTACGGAGGAAATCAAAAAACACTATACAATAAAGCACTGGCACTTGGTGCAGACATCATTATCATGTTACATCCAGACTATCAATATACACCTAAGCTGATACCAAGTATGGTTAATATTATTGGAGAAGAATTGTACCCTGTGGTATTGGGATCACGCATCCTTGGAAAAGGTGCTTTAAAAGGAGGAATGCCTTATTACAAATACGTTTTCAACCGAATGCTTACCCTTTTTGAAAATTGGATGGTTGATTATAAATTATCCGAGTATCATACCGGATACAGGGCATTTTCCAGGAGTGTTTTAGAAAATATTGATTTTAATGGAAACTCTGATGATTTTGTTTTTGATAATCAAATGTTATCACAAATCATTTACAAAAAATTTACCATTGCCGAGATAAGTTGTCCGACAAAATACTTTGAAGAAGCCTCTTCTATAAATTTAAGTAGAAGTATCACTTATGGTATAGGAGTACTTAAGGTAAGTTTGAAACATTATTTACAGAGAAAAGGATTGGCCCGTTTTAAGATGTATAAGTGAGCATTCATGATCCAGCCTTTTTATAAACAAGCAGGATTGAAAGTCCAAAATTTAAATTAATATGTTTTGTAATCCATTTGCTAAGGGGGACTATATATTCAAACGCCGATACTTGCCAGGGTTTGATGCTTTCAAACCGCAACAGAGTCCCTGTTATAAACCAAGCAATGGCACCGGGTACATTAAAATGTTTTCTTTCTAGAATGAAGCCATCTCTTTTTTTGAAACATTGATCCAATCGCGTTATCGTATATCTTCTATAATGATCCAATTGTTTATCTAATCGATTGAATAACGACGGATGTGCCGGTACAACCATAATAAAAGTACCGCCTTGTTTAAGAAGTTTTAATGCATTTGTTATTGCTAATTGATCGTCCTCAATATGCTCAATAACATTAGAGGCAATGAGGGTGTTAAATTGTCCATACAAGTGTTTGTATTGAACTTCAAACGCTGGATGAATTAAATCCAATTCAAATATATTAGCTAAGGAATTCTGGTTTTGAAAATGCTGCCGAAGATAGATTAAGTATTCTGAGTTACTATCTGATAAACTAACATCTGTATGTTTGGAGAGAATTTGGTTTGAAATATTGCCTATTCCACTGCCTAATTCTAAAACTGAGCCTTTGACCCATGGTTTTATGAGTTCATAAATCCACTTGTTGAAGCCTTGAGCGATTGCTAAGGATTGCAGGGTATATAAACCTGCATTAGTAGTCGAAATCAAGAAAGTATTATGCTTTCTGCAAACCATCCATAATCAGCCGAACGATGTGTTGGGATTGATCTGCCATGAGTTTACCACCTTTTGCAGCTGGTTGGTGCTTCCAGCGGAGCGCTCCCATAATAGCCTGGCAGGCCATTTCGGAATCATAATTATTCAGTTTTTTAGATGAAGCTCCTTTTCTCAGTAAGTCGGCGAGTATATCTTCCAAGACTTTAATTTGCTTTTTATGACTTTTATCGAAACTGCCTTCAAGATGGCGGCCTTCCGTGAAAGTAGCTTGCATGGCAGCCCAATTTTCTGCTTCATAATGCACAAAAGATTTCAAATAAGCTTCCAACTGAGCAGTTGCATTTTTCTGAGTTGCTATATTTTCCTGTATTCCCTGAATTAAGGGTTTAAGGGTCTCCGTGCACAAGCAATGAAGAAGATCCTGTTTAGATGCAAAATGGTTATAAATACTAGCAGCTTCAATTCCTGCTTTTTGTGCAATGTCCCGCATGGAAGCACCGCCAAAACCATTTTGGTTAAATAAATTAACCGCTGCATCTTTAATTCGTTGCCTAGTCATAGTATGAATTTTATTTTACATCAAACTTATTAAAAAAAAATCGTGCATTGGACTTCAATGCACGATTTTTTTATAAAATGGTCTATTATTTCATTATTTAAGGTGACTTATGTGTCCCATGAGGCTACTTTTGATATTTGCCGCCTTGTTTTTATGCCAGGTGTTGTTTTTAGCCAACTTATCAACCATACTTACAACTCTAGGTAAAAACTTGCTGGCTTCAGATGCAGTCTCCATTTCACGAAGCTTCTTAATCGCTGAACGCGTGGTCTTCTTAAAATAGCGATTTGCTATCCTTCTTACGATGTTTTGGCGGATTCTTTTTAATGCCGACTGATGATTTGCCATAAATGCCTATATTTTAAGGAGCGCAAAGATAGTAAAAGCTTTTCTTTTTTCTATAATTTGCGCAAAAAAATATATAAACGGCTCATTTTAGGCGATTTAGCTGAATATATGAATTTAAATAATAACAGCGCATCTATGCTTGCTTTGCGATACAGCAAGCAGGCTAAAGGTCAAAGCTTAAAGGTCTCAGTGAGCGTTGATAAGTAAAGAGCCTTGAGCTAGCTTTTGCATTGATTAATTTTGAGTCCTTAGGTCAAGGCGTCACCTATTTCCGATTCATACACTTCTAATGTTCAACCTATGAACCCTATCTCTTTAATCATTCCCCATGTGCCTACATTGAGAAGTTCCGCACTTTAATGGGTTTTTGAGAGCTTCATCAATACCCAAGTTTCGAAAATGGTGAATAAGAGATAACTTACTCCAAGTGGAATTGCCAGTTGTCTTGGAACCAGTGCAAAAATTTTAACAAGGCTAAAAACCAGTAGAGACAATAAGAGCATTTTGAAGAAAACTGAAACCATAAAAACCCTCGTAAACAAATATGGATTGGCAGATTTAATGGCCATTTTCGCGACATAGAATATGGTCAAAGTAAAAATGATAAAAAAGCAGACCAAGATCATTTGGGCAGATAAGATCCCTTCAGGTTGATTTTCCTTTTTAAACAAGTAGCTAAGGATAAAACTTGCAATCGCCGTTAGGGAAAGCCAGCTATAAAAATTCATGGCTTTCATTTATCGAGCTTTTTAAGGTCATAATTTAACCATACTAATTGCAACAAAAGCATGAGCATACTCAAACCGGCTGTCCATAGTGGTTTACTTAATTCCATTTTTTGATCGATCCATTTACCCAACCAAGCTGCTAATCCGATCGATATAAAAATCTGGGTAGCTAAACCGGAATAGCGTAATACTTTGTTGCTTTTTAGATCATAACGACTCATCCGGTTGGTAAGGCTTACATTTTAATAGTATCTGGCTTAATCACAGGATTAACTGTGCTGGTTGGAGCTGCTTTATGAGAGGAATTCATTTTTGCTGTTACATTAAATTTTGCGCCCGGACTGACCGCCAATTTGTCTGTATTAATTTCGCCATCTACCAGGGCTGTTTCTTTAACTTGTAGCAAATCTTCGATATGTAAAATCCCTTTAAATCGTCCTTCAATCATGGCGTTTTGCGCTTTGATCTCTCCTTCGATGGTGCCTTTAGGGCCTATGATCACTTTTCCTTTACAGATCAAGGTGCCTTTTAAATAACCATCAACCCGGATATCGCTTTCAGCCTGAACACTCCCTTCAACCATAGTTCCTGTTACTAAACTGTTGAGGGCTCCCTGAGGGGTTTGTCCGCTAGGTATGGACCGATTAGCTTCTTCTTTTGAACTCTTATTCCCAAACATAGTCTATTGTTTTTGGTGGATAACAAAAGTACTAAAAAAAGCGACTTTTTTCATGTGATTCAACAAAAAAGCCCTTTCCGCGGAAAGGGCTTTGGGCATTATATTTTTTAAAATGAAAACACTTAAAAGTTAGGGCAATAGATTCCCCTTCTTTCAGGTCCACAAATATTGTAAATGAAAGATAATTCGAAAGCGTTGTTTCCGGCATTTGCATTGCGCAAGCTGGAAGTGTTGATATCATAACTCAAACCGAAACCATATTTCTGATAATCAAATCTTGCCGACAAAATGAGCGCATCCATATGAATTCCGGTAGAACTTGCGTCCTTATATTTATTTGCCAATCTTGACCAGAGACCTAATTGGAAAGAACTTTCGTTTGTTCTGGATTGGCCTGAACCAAATCTGAAACTGGTACCCAAATTCAACTGAAAAGATGGACCCTGAAAGAAGGTAACAAAACCAGGGATGATCGCACTCCTTCTATTAAGACGAAATACACCACCACCGTGAATGGTCAATTTGGAATATAATGGCGCGGGTATATAGCCCGGTGTGCCCTCTTCAATGTTGTTCTGGAGCGGTTCATTGAGGTGACTCAAAGCGCCTCCAACATAAAAGTTATTGTGTTTATCCAAAACGCTGAACCACAATACGCCTACTGAAACATCTGCAAAAAGGAAACTTGGGTCAAAAATGGCAGGATCACCTGGAATGTTTGGATCTGGGCCATTAGTGGTAATCTGATTTCCCCAAATGGCATTGTGAAATTTCACGCCCCTTTGATTGATTCCGCCTTCTGCACCAAATACGAGGTAATTCGAAGAAGTTCTCGTACCGGACATGCGCTTACTATAAGAACCTGATAATTTGAATTGAATGGTACTAAAATCTAAAGAACCTGCTTTATCACCCCAAAACGTGCCTCCAAAACCAAAATAGTCATAGCGACCAACTGGTATTTTCTGATCGAAAGAGAGGTTATACGTATTAAAGGAGTTCGCAAATCCTAAAATGGGTGCCCACTGATTTCTGTAATTCGCAACGAATCGCATTTTACAATTCATAACACCTGTCATCGCCGGATTTAAATTGGTCGGTGACATGTAAAATTGTGAAAAGTGGATGTCCTGAGCGCTAAGGTTCAGGCTGATCAATAAAACAGAAAAGGCTAGTAATCTCATCATACCTACTACAATATAAGAGGCTAAATTTACAGCCTTTCCAGCAAATAATATTCCCATTTTCATAATTTTTAATAAATTTAAAAAACTTATATACCTAAAGCCTTAATCCACACGGGCTACCGCTCCGTAGTTTTTTAACAGGATGTCATCGTATTCGTTTGCTTTGTCGAACAATATGTTAAATAATACCTGGCCGTTCTCGGGTTTAAAAGAATGGTCGAAGACCTGCAACGATAAAACGATATCCCGGTTTAGAATACTGAAACTAAGACCCTCTAAGAAGTAATTCTGCTGCAACAGGTAAGTATAAATTTCTTTAATACCTTCTTTGGGCAAGGAACAAATATAGGCATCTCCTGCAATCATCCCGGAATCTTCGTGATAGGAGAGCAAAATTTTGGCTGAACCTCGTTCTACTTCCCAATTAAATGGTCCTCTACGAGTTAAACTAACATCGTAACCTAACTGGCCCAGCGACTCCTCAATTTCCAGGCGAATCCCCGATGGCGAATAGTCTTCTATCTGGGAAATCATCGTGATCCTAGCTCCGCAAAACGGGCAATACTTTTTTTCGCTATTGGGCTCAAACACAATATTGGCACATGAGGTGCATCGCACGCCCAGTTCTTTTTTGCCCGCAGCAAACTCTTCCAATGCCTGCTGAAGATATCTGGCCGGCAGTGAAAATCCAATGCTCTGACCATTTTGAATGATAAATGTATTGATTCCAAGGATTTCCCCGTGTTCGTTGATCAATGGACCGCCGCTGTTTCCGGGATTCAAGGCTGCATCATGCTGAATATAATAGAGGTCATTTTGCTGGTGTACCGCATTCGAAATGATCCCTTGAGTAGCCGTGTATTTGAGTCCGAAAGGGTGTCCAATAGCTAACACCGGATCCCCCTGCTGATAATCCTCAGATACGTGGAGGTGTACATCCATATTTGTTTTTTGATCAGGCCCCTGAATAAAGGCAAGGTCATATTTGGGATCGACATATTTGACTTTGCGCAAAAGTCTTTTCACACCCATCCCTTCAATAACCACTTCTTTATTATTTCTGACAACATGTTCATTCGTAATGATCAGACCATAATCCCGCAAATAAAATCCCGTGCCTACCGAGAATGGGGTTGCAATCTGAATTACAATATCCTTATACCGCTCAATTAAATTTTTCATGAGAGGGATAATGATTTAATAAAAACCAATAATGATTTTAGAACTGCCGGCAAAGTCTCGCCTTCCAGTGTCAGGGTAGCCGGCAAATTAGGAAAAGCAGGGCGATGCTTCTCCAGTATATGTTCGATGCGATCCACAATTTTATCTTTTAAAACTCGACTTCCGTCTTTATTTCTAAAATTAAATTGAAAACCAAGTTTATTGAAGTAATCCTGCTCTGCGACTTCAAAATAAAGGCGCATGAGGTCGTGATCGGGACCCGGCAAAGCAAAGTTATACAAACAATACCCTGCTATATAGTTGCAAATGGCCATTGTTACTTTGTCATGCTTATTTTCTTCATACCATTTAACGGCCTGCAATTCAGAATCGATAAACTGGGCTACTACAGAATGATTGGCCGGACTGGTGATGCCAAATGTTGAAATAACCTCATATAATTCTTTTGACAATTGATCATCGCTGATCTCCCGGAGGTCTTTCATCCCTTCTTGTAATACATTAATTTTCTCTTCGATCCGGTCTGCCGGTAGACTAAAATAACGAATGTGAATATTTCCGAGGACATCCATAAACGGGCCTTCCGGTTTTACCAAATAATCCAATCCGTAAATAGCAGATAGATAAGCATATGTCAATGCCCCCTGATATCTTTTAGGATTTAAAGTGCCCAGCAGATCACTGGCATTTAAGGCATCGAGTCTTGAATGAATATATTCAATTTTTATATGAACAATTTCAGAACTCAATATTTTAATATGTTGATTCTTCAAGGGCTCCAAATGCTCAAACTCGCTCAACAATAAATCATCCTCTTTGTCTGATTGAATGGCGAGTTCTTTCAAACCATAATATAATTTATAAGGCGATGCCTCGGATAACATACTATCGAACAACATGCAGAGATTGTTTTGGGGGTCTAAAGAAAATCGGGCATAATTCAGGTCATAATTATATTCAACCGCTTTTCGCAAAAACCCTACATTTAAATCCTTACAATGTGCAATTTTAGATTCTGCTCTAAATATCTTATCGTTGACCAGGCAATCAATTTGTTTGGAACCTTGATACAAACTAAAGCAAAAAAGCGCTTCACTATCCTCTGTCAGGATCAGATTGGCTTTGCCATGATTCTCCAAATAATGAACGAATGCCTTGACAGACTCCAGATATTTGTTTTCTTCAAAAAGTTTTAAACTTTTATCCCAGGCAACGTATTGTTCGGCTGACTTATAGGCATCTGAATACCTTCCAAAGTAGATATCCGGATTTTCTTGTTTACTTGCAGTTAGACGATCCCAAAATGCCATGATTCGCTCCAAAAACCCAAAGGTAACATCTCTGTCGAGTCTGCCAATAATACCCCATTTAATTTAATGCTTTGCGTCCCTCCGGATGATTAATTTTGGACCATGAAATCCTATATCGGCAGAAGTGTTTTTCCTCCAATTCAAAATAAATGCAAAATCCATTACCATCAGCGCATATATACAGCCGGAAGTTGTTTTGCTCAAGAAATATCTTCACGACTCGAAATATGTAAAATAAATAACATAAGACATCCTTTTGGGATCGTTTTCAATCCAATGAGTTTTGCGAGCCAGATTGAAAAACTGATGGATGCACATATTTACCATGTTGAAGATCTCATTGAAAGAGATGGTTTGTTCCATTCATTGGACCATCATGGCTCGTATTCAAAATCTGATGGCATACTTATGCTGGATGAAATAAACAATGGCATACAAACTTCGAGGGTTCAACTGGCGCAAGCCGCTTACATGATCATTACTTTGGGTTCTGCCCATTATTACTTGCATAAAGGCAAAAACCAAATTGCTGCGAATTGCCACAAAATTCCACCATCAGAATTCATCAAAGAGAGAGCCGGAACTGATCAAATCATCTTTGCCCTGACCGGAGCATTTCAAAAAATTAAAGTATTCAATCCCGATATAAAAATAATTCTCACGGTAAGTCCAGTGCGATACCTACGCGATGGATTTGAAGAAAACAGCTGCAGCAAAGCCATCCTTTTACTGAGTTGCGACGAACTTTCCAGGAATCTTGAAAACGTTGATTATTTTCCATCCTATGAAATTTTTATGGATGATCTGCGAGATTACCGCTATGTCAAAGAAGATCTCATTCATCCCACGGAAGCAGCTGTAGATTACATTTGGACTTATTTCACAGAAGCCTATTTTGATGCAGAAACATTGGAATATATAAAACGTCTGGAAGCATATCACCATTTATTAAATCACCGCATTTTACATCCGGATTCGTCAAATTTCAGAAATCATTTACTTAAATTAGATGCATTCAGGTCAATGTTGGAAAAAGATTATCCCGAATTAGGAGATCGGCTAATTGTTAAAGGTTAAAGGGTTAAAAAGGTTTTGAAATTTTAATTTATTTAAATTTTAATAATTTTAATAATAAATGGAGTTCGTATACTAACAAACGTTTGTTAGTGTTCGACAACTATCAACCTTTTAATGAACTCATATTGGACAGTTATTCAAACTAATGATTATTAATCAATTCATCCATGCGTTCACCTCACCTCCAGCTCCTCTCCACGATGCGAAGAGGAGAGCAGATCCTGCTTCTTTTAAAAATTTTTTTTTAAAAAGAAATAGCTCTGCGTAGTCTCCATCCCGCTTTATAAATGTATAATGGACTCCGTAGAATTTTACAAAGCGGGATACGCTGGGGCGAAAGGAAAACTCCGTTTTCCAAACGGATGCTAGTTTGATTTATTTTTGTTTTGCTCGCGCTTAGTAATAGTTGCCTATTCAACTATCGACTTTCGACATCAACATGTTTTTATGTAAATGAAGTTTCTTCATGTCGGGACAACTAATATTCTTCCTTTCAAACAATAACCTTCTTCCACTTTCCCAATTTAAAATAATACCATGCTACGATTGCAATGATGGTTTCAGCAACGGGGATGGCAATAAACGAACCTGTAGTTTTCATATCCATACCAATGGCTAAAAAATAGGCAAACGGAATTTGAAAAATCCAGAAACAAATAAAGTTAATCCACGTAGGTGTTCGCGTATCACCGGCTCCATTGAGGGCCTGGATCATGACCATACCTACGCCATAAAAAATATATGCGGACCCAATAATGCGCAAGGATAATACGGCATATTTTGTAACCTCAGGATCGTTGGTATAAATAGAGATGATGGCATCCGGAAAAAACATAAATAAAAGGGTAACGAAGGCCATAAATATTCCATTGTATTTTGCTGTGAGCAATACACTTTTTTCAGCGCGTTCGGCTTGGCCAGCGCCTAAATTTTGACCTACCAGAGTTGCCGCAGCATTGCTAAGCCCCCATGCGGGAAGTATAAAAATACGATATTCCGAATGGTAATTTGATAACCGGCGGATGCATCTGTTCCTCCTGTTTCTGCAACCAGTTTGGCCATAACAATCCAGCTACCACTGGCGATGATAAATTGAAAAGTAGCAGGCCATGCCAGGTTAACCATAGATTTGATTAAATCAATATTGATTCTGAAATACGCTGGTATTAATTTTAAAATCCCATCTCCCTTAAATAAATGATAGCATTGATACAACACTCCGGTAGTCCGCCCAACCACAGTTGCGATGGCTGCACCTGTGAGTCCAAAAATTTCAATAAAAATCGGGCACAATATGATATTGATCAAACTCGCGAGCCACAAACTTTTCATCGCCATGGCAGCATCCCCGGCGCCTCTGAAAATTCCATTGATCAGGAATAATAACATAATGACAAAACTGCTGCCCAACATGATGCGTGCAAAAGGGGTACCTACTTCTACAACTTCTGCACTGGCTCCCATGAGTCCCAATATCTCGCCGGCAAAATATGCACCCAAAAAACAAAGTATTACACTTAAACCAAGTGCAATCCACAAAGCCTGTGCTCCGGCCTCTGCGGCACGAATCGGATCTTTCTCACCAATACGACGCGCAACGATAGCTGTAGCTGCTGTACTCAGACCAATCGCAACGGAATAAATAATAGTGATCACGGATTCGGTAAGACCCACTGTTGCAATTGCTGCCGGCCCCAATTTTCCAACAAAGAAAATATCTACAATAGCGAATACACTTTCAAGGCTGAGCTCAAGGATCATTGGAACAGCCAATAAGAATACCGCTCTTGGAATACTACCTTGCGTATAATCCACGGCTTCGCCTGTCAATGACATTTTAAACAGACGGATGAATTCTCTAAACTTATTCCAAAAAAGCATAATAAAGGCTGAATTAGGTCTGCAAAAATGCAGTATTTCAACGAATAGCTTGGTTGAAATTCAGAAAATAATAAATGCTTACTTCAAAAGTATATTTTAGAAATTGCGCTGACGCTCCTTTATGCATGGATTTCTAGCTTTCAAATGGCAAACAACTCTATGTTTTTGTTGCATTGGGTTTTAAAATAAATAGTTTGTTTGACGTTAATCATGTTCAAATTTTTTTACCCAAAACCAGCAACCAACTGAATGGTTCTTCTACTAATAATTAAGGTGTTATGGTATTAAATAAGTTAAATTCGCTTTGGCATGTTAATAGAACAACATGTTTAATCCTGATCTACTAAAATTCATTAAAAAGTACATTCCACTCGGTTGGTTTAATGAGTAATTTTTGAATACGGGCTTTCATATCATACAATACCAAATTTTCATCCGGGTCTAAATAAATGATTTCATTTGTATTAGTGTTAAACCGAAATTGCGAAGCTCGAATGCCATCGATTTTCCGCTTTTGACTTCCATCTATGTTTATAGTCATTATATCTCCCGGTGCCTGCAAAAATATAATGGTCTGATTGTTCATCCAAATTGGTGAAAAATTATGGGTCGTGATATCTCTGGTAAGATTTTTATGGTAACTTCCATTCCTATCTGTTAAATATATCTGATCGTGTTGATCCCCTTTTTCGGCGGTATACACAATTTTATCATTACTTAAATTCCAGCTTGGTGCATAAGATTTGAAGGGTAAGTCATTTGTAATTTGAGCCCGTTTATTGGATTGCAGATTATAAGTGTAAATTTCCACTTTCCCATTTTTCCCCTGGCCCGTTCTAATATTATATACAAGGCCTTTCCCATCAGGAGACCAACTTACCGCAAACTTTTTAAGTGTATCCCTTATGCATACGGTGTCTGTCATTCGATCAAAATCATACAGGAAAATTTCATCCATGCCTTGAATATTCTTAATAAAGGCCACTTTTTTGCCATCCGGTGAAACTGCCATTCCTCCTCCATTTATTTGCAATAGCTCTGTCTTCTTTGTAAGGATATTGTATTTAAAATTTCGGAGTACCGGGGGCGCTTTTTTAGTTTTATCCAGTTTTAAAACATTGAAGAGTATGGATTGTCCATCCGGCATCCAACAAAAGGCTGAAATTCGATTTTCAAACGAGGTATCCGCTAGTGGAACATTTAAATAATCCAGGGCTTCTGGCCTCCAGGAGTACATCATAATCTTAGCCACTCCTTCAGCCGACGCATCATTCAAAATTTTCGATACCAGATATAAAGAACCATCGATTCCTGCGGATACACCTTCCGTCGTAATGATTCTGCCATTATCAACAAATCTTTTCCCCGTAACAATATTAATATTCGGAAAATCTCTGATCAGGTTTTTTATAGAACCGTAATGACTCGTCGCAGATTTTCCATCAAGCGCTCCTGTCTTAGCAAGTAAGCGCACTCCATTACATACCGTAAGCATGTATTCGGCTTTTTTATTAACAAGAGCCAACCAGGAAATCAACTTTTCATCATTTGCAATTGAAATCGTATTCCCACCCGGAATAATCAATATTTCCGGTATCGGACAATCATCAATTCTATATTGCGTCGTAACTTTTAAAAATCCCTGACTCAAAATTTCATTTGAATGGATTCCAACTGTATACACATTAAAAGCCTTTTTACCATTCCATTCAGCTTGTTGAAAAACTTCTCCGGGTCCTGCAAAATCTAGAAGTTCAACTTCATTGAAGAGCAAGATGGCTACGTTTTTAGGAATATAGTGGCTATCCGCCTGAACCTGTCCGAAGGTATTCAGTGAACTTAAAAACAAATACAAATAAAATGTTCTGATCATATTTTTTTAAGCAACGCTGCTTATGAATGGAATGCAATGATTATTGATCAACGACCACTCGCTACTTCGTGTTGTGCTGATATTATGAATACTTTACTCCTCCTCAAGAATTTTTACAGGAAATTCTTAGATTCTTCATGGGCTCCTTTTCACTAATATTGAAATGGGGCATTAAGGTAGCGTATACTTTTTGAAAAACCGCAAAGCTCTAAGCGTATTCCATCTGCTCGGGCTTCCGGCCTTTTCCTTGTACAGCATCAAAACAAATTTCGCTCATTTTTTGTAAGAGTCTTCAACCCAGAATTGATACAACGAGAGGATAATCAAAGCTATCTTTAAGAATTTCAATATAGCTACTTGAAATATTTTGGGATTCTATTAATTTTTTACAAATATCTCGAGCTATTTCCATTGTTTCTATAATAGTTCTTCCTAGGGCAACTAATCCTTGTATATCGTCAAATGTTGCTAAATAAAAACCTTCCGGCAATTATTCTAAATGTATTTTAATTGTTCCATCCATGATATTGCAAAGTTATTAATCTTTTATTCATGCTCCTAGTTTGTAGTGCCCCATAACGTTCCGCTGCTAAAAGCAGGCAAGAATTAAAAGTACAATTTTAGAAGTAGAATCCAAAATTGAAGAAAGAAATGAAGAATGAAAAGCTACTTCGCCCTGCTTGATTTTTAGCGGTTGTTATAGCCAATTATAAAAAACCGACAATTCAAATTAACCTTTTGTAAGAAATATAGTCAAACAAGAGATAATCATAAAATAGCATATCATGAAACAATTTAAAAGAACATTCGTAGTAAGTTTTCTCATTCTTGCAGTTTCAATATTTACAATTTCTAGTTGTAGTAAAATTGATGAAGAAAATATTGTAACGCCTACACCTGAGACACCAGACTTAACCAAATTGCATTTTGGTGGGACAGCACCTTACAAAATATTAATTAGAAACCAAGGAAATCCAAACCCAGATTTTCTTTCTCTATGGTTATGTGGGTTGCCGTCTAATGGTGCTGGTGCAAATAATGCAGCTGACTGGACAAATCCTGATGGAACTTGGGATTATACCAAGAAACCACAAGTTGCAGGAAATGTAATTTGGACTTCTGAATTTAACGTCACCTTAGATGGTAATGGTAATAGAGTGTTATCAGGTAATGGTTTACCAAACCACCCAACTGGAATTTTTCCAATACAACCTGGCACCATTCCATATCAATATGATGGCAATCCCAATATTATTTCTCCTCAACCATTAAGTTTTATAATTCCCGCTATACCGCAAGAAGCTACAACAAAATCATGCGTTGGCTTTGGTCCTGCAGGTTACTCTTTAACTGGTAGTGCAATCTATCACGGTGCTTCAACTCTTGGCACAGATGCGGCTGCACATGAAATGTTAGATAGATTTGGCGGACATACAGATGGTACGGAAAGATACCATTATCATTACCCTTCAAAAGATTTACAAGACCATATACACGTACATACTTCTGGGCATTCAGCTTTAATGGGATATATGTTAGATGGTTTTGGTATTTATGGTCCATATGGAGAAAACGGAGAGTTATTAAAATCAGCAGATTTAGACGAATGTCATGGGCATAAACATCCTGTATTGTGGGACGGGCAAATGATTAATATTTACCATTATCATTGGACCTATGATTTTCCGTATAATATTGGCTGTTACAAAGGGACACCACAATAATCATCAAATAGAAAAAAGGTATATGTCAATATTAAAATATTTATTCGCATTTTCAATTCTTGCATTCTTCTGCATTTCCTGTTCAAAAGATGAGGAAGGTAATGTAATTTCTCCAACAACAAGTACACCAAATATACTTTTGATTATTGCCGATGATTTGGGAAAAGATGCCATAAAAGGCTATCAAGAAGGTAGTATAAAACCAAACACTCCCAATATTGATGCAATTAGAAATAATGGTTTACTATTTGCTAATTTTTGGGTTAATCCAACGTGTACACCTACTAGATCTTCTATTATTACCGGGAAATATGGCTATCGTACGGGTGTAAAAGGCGTTGGTGATATATTAAATTCTTCAGAAACCGTGGTTCAAAAATATATAAATAATAATACAGGTAATAAATATGCAACAGCAGTAGTTGGTAAATGGCATCTTTCTGGAAATAGTACTGGCTTTAATCCTGAAACTTTTGGTATTGATTATTACGCAGGATTAATTCGTGGTGCAGTGGATGACTATTTTCAATGGCAACTCACAGAAGATGGTGCAACCAGTCAGCAAACAACATACATAACAGAGAAATTTACAGATTTAGCTATTAATTGGGTAAACAGCCAAAGTAAACCTTGGTTTCTTTGGCTAGCTTACAATGCCCCACACACTCCATTTCACGTTCCGCCAAGCAATATGCACAGTCAAGGAAACTTGCCTGCATACACTAACGGTATGGATGCAACTCCTTATTTTATAGCTTCCATAGAAGCTATGGATTATCAAATTGGGCGTTTTTTAGCAAATATTCCTGCTGATGAAAAAGAAAACACAGTTATTATTTTTATGGGAGATAATGGCACAACAAATCTTGTAGCTCAAAGCCCATATTCAAGTACAAAAGTAAAAAACACTTTATATCAAGGCGGTATAAACACGCCTTTATTTGTTTCAGGAAAAGGAGTTTTCAGAAATGGAACAGACAATCAGTTATTGGTAGGAACTGACCTCTTTGCAACTATTGCCCAAATTGCAGGTGTAAATGGAAATGAATATCACGATAGTAAAAGTTTTAAATCTTTATTTTCTCAATCTAGCAGTATTCGGAATTATCAATATTCAGAACTAAAAGACGGAACTGATGAGTTGTGGACAATTAGTAATGGCACATACAAATTATTAATTAAAAATTCTGGTAATGAAATGTATAATTTGGTAAATGACCCTTATGAAAATAATAATTTACTGAATGGTGCGCTATCCACTACAGAACAGAGTGCAAAAACATTATTAGAAACCGAATTAAATAACATAAGACAATAAAAACTGGCTATAACAACAACAGTTTGGCAAAATGGTGGGTTCAGTGCTAAATTGAACATTTGGTTTTCAAATGAACATTAGTGCTAAATTGAAAGTAAGTGCTTCAAAATCCGCCACTTCGCCAAGCTGCAAAACCTTGTTATCGGCAATGCTATATATTTCTGAAAAACCGAATTCGCTTTGGTATTTTAAGAGCACAATGCGTTAATATTTATTCAAAGAAATAACATCCGAGCCTATCTCTGTACTACCAACTTAGCTGTTTTGAATTGTTTTCCGGAACGAATCTGGAATATATAAATACCATCGTGTAAGGCTGAAATATCAATGAGTTCAGCTCTTCGTGATTCCAGAGGTTGTTTTATCCACATTTTACCGCTCAAATCAAAAACGCTGAGCTGTGCATCTTTATCCAATGATTCTGAAAAGCTCAACTGAACACTATTTTTTGCCGGATTTGGAAATACATTAAATTCAAAAATTTGTTCATCCTGTGTGCCAAGCGGACCAATCTGAATTTTGAAAAAATCGGTTCCAAACCAACCACCGGTTCCATCTTCGACAATAAATAAAAATCCATCGGTCTCCATTGGAGCACCTGTATGTTTATAACTCAAGCGGCCATCATTGATGTCTTTTTGCGTAAATTTTGAACCGTAATCCAATTTTACTCCATTCAACATGAGATCGCCTTTTTGAGGAATCACTACGATTGTATAAATCAATTCTGTCGCAGTATTACCCGTATCAGCAGATTCCAATTTATCCTGACCAATATTGCGCAATTCGCCTTGATTCATCTGCAGTCCAAGATTTGAAATTAAAAACGGATTGTTGACTTTAATCTCAGAGCAGATGTCTAATTTAAATCCGTAAAAATTCGCCTGTCCACTGAGGAATCTGTCTGTAACAACCTCAAGGGTCCAGTCTCCTATTTTGTCTTCACCATTAAATTTGTTTAAAGCTTCCAATGGCTTGATTATTTTTTTCTGCGAAGGCGGACAACCATTCATGGTATTGAGCAAACCTTCATCATCGAACGAACAATCGAACAAATCCGTGACCCCACAGTTGCGGTCAAATAATTTGACGCGGGTACCCTGCGGACTAACGAGTGTTAGGGTGATACTGTTGACACCAATAGCGTTGGCAAACAAATCATTGACATTGACATCGCTGATAATTCCCGACCCTCTGATGGGTACAGGCATGTAACCTGTTTTATTAGCACTGCGCACCAATACGTTGCCGGGGTAATCTGTCAACTCGCATTTTTTATTGACCGTTTGGAATGGCGAAGGGGTACTGGGGGAACCCAGTCCACAGCGGTTTACCGGAATAATTCTCCAATAAAGTAAAGTACTTTCATTGAAGAAAACATTCGGAGTAATGACGGTGTCTTTGATACCGTCAAGACTATAAATCAGAGAAGCCCCAAACGATGGTGAACTTGCAATTTCGAGGCGATAACTCAAGGCATTTTTAGCAGCTGTCCATTTAAACTCAAGCGATTGCGGCAAACCTGCCAGTCCACTGGCCGGAGAAATGGTTTTGAGATCTGAAAAATTCACATTGATCAAATCCATTTCAATGGTTTCTCTCAAGGTATCACCTGTTTCTGTGATGGCCCATACTTCAAATTGGTAAACGCCACTTTCGGCTACATTGCTGAAGTCAAGTTGAAGTTTGGTATTTCCTATCAAAGGCAAGTCATCATTTTCAAATTGGTAAACTGCACCAGCTGGCAGACCACCGCTAATCATGAGTCTCAGTTTTCCGGAATTGTTGCCAAAAGCACAGGCCTGAATATTTAAATCAATTTTATCAGGTATGCAAAATACAAATGTAGAAGGGGCAACACCAAATTGAATTTTATTGACATTATTTGCGGCAAAGATTCTGATATCACCATCTGAAACATCAAAGAAAATATTATCTGCAGATTCAACCAGAATTCTGGAGCGAATCATTCCTACCAGGCTATCGGGGATTTCGACAAATGCATCGCCATCGTTTTCGGTATCCATGAGAAGTGGAATCATCACATTTGGATTGGTGCGATTCGGCATCAGATAGATATTGACTTTCTTACAAGACACAGGAGCTTTATGTGTATTGGCCACATCCCATCTTATGAGATTGCATTTGCCGGCATAAAGGATATCCGTTGTGAGGTTTGGAAAACTTACCTTAAAAGGTCCGGCAGAATCTATAGCAAAGAAATGCGTTTGTTTGGTTGTTGTTGCTCCCGAACCGGGATGGTTATCGCGAACGTTATATCTAAAAGTGATTTTGCGATTTACCGTAGGTAAAACTTCTGTTCTTTCAAAATTGGCTCTGGTCAAAATTGTATTCCACACAGGAACGATTCTATTGGGATTGTTTCCGGGAAATACTGACTTAAATAATGGGCCTTCGACGTCGAGCAAGGGTTCTCCTAAAACCATACCATAACCACCGGCATCGTATTGTTCCCAGTTGTAAGTGAGGTTATCATTTTCCATATCCGTTGCACTACCTTTCAACTGAAAGGGCGTTCGTATTGGAATATAAAGTCCGGCAGGAAATAAAATCTCAGCATCCGGAAAACTATTACTTGTGGCAGATTGAACTCCACAGCGGCTTCCATCGCCGGTTCTCGTGTAGGTATAAATTCTCTCAACTGAATTCGTGTGAAAATAATTGGGATGTGGCAGATTTCCGGTCTCCACGTTTAATCCGGCTCCGCATAAACCACTATAGGACATGATACTGGTACCGCTGCCCGGCTCATAGGAAGTTCCGGATTCATTTCCATTACAATTCGAAAAGGTATGAGAAGCGCTGAATTGGTGTCCCATTTCATGGCAGGCTATCCTTTGTGTGACATAGGCAATATCCGTGTTGTACCAACAGGTTACTCCGCCACCCTTGTTGGCATTACAAACAGAAGCTAAGAATGCCACTCCCCCCACATCTGTGCAGGTATTGGTAAAAACGTGGCCAATATCATAAGCAGCTCTACCGATCACATCGGTTACTACATCCGTATTTTGGCCTAAACAAGCGCCTCCGGAAGTTGGATTGCCATAAGGATCAGAAGTTGGATCGAGAAATATAAGTTTATCATTGTTGGCTACAAGATTCATATGCACTGCTACATCCTTTTCGTAAACGGCATTGATGTAAGATAAGGAAGCGACCATTTTATCCAAAGCTGTAGGTACGCTACCACCGCCACGACCACCATCCAGAGCCCATTCAGCGGTGCAAGCCAATGCTAGTCTGTAGGTTCTCAAATTCACGGGTGCTCCCTGCGGACTTCTCGGTTGCAAAGATTTTTCGTGCGTGCGTTCTTCAGATTTATCTAATGCATCTATGTCTTTGGTTCCACAACTTAAGTTGAATGCTTCGTCAAACTGAATGTCAGATCCTTTGAACATGGCATACACATCGCGATTTCTGTCGGGTGCATCGATGATCACATCTCCTTCAGGGGTGAGGATGTAAACCTGGAAACTGTAGGGAGAAATGGACATTCTCATGTACAATTCGCCATGATGGCCCGCATAAGTTTTAATTTCCGGAAATTTAGCAGCCAGTTCGGCTTCCATAACAGGAGATTCTTTGACCCTGAAAGTCTTCCAAACACCTTCTGGCATAGGTAGTTCCAGATTAAATTCACCTTGACCGGCCGCATTCGAAAGATTTATTAAATGTTGTGCATACTTCTGGCGATCGAGTTGAAAATAGCTAGTGACCTTTACTTTATTCCAATCACTGCCAGCCCTGGAAGCAAAATTTGCCGTCAGGGGTTTCCAATAAGCGCTTTGGGCGTTTAGATGGTATATGCATACACTGCATAAAAAGAGAAAACTTAGTATTTTTTTCATCGTTTGACCTTCACTAAAATGGTTATCAAGATATAACGTTATAAAGTTTTAAACGTTTGCTATTCTTCTTAAAATTATGACTGAATTTTGGAAAGAAACTCTTCTTCCGTCCAGATTTCGACCGTACCAAGCTTTTGGGCTTTAGAAAGCTTTGACCCAGCATCCTCACCTACCACGAGAATGTTAAGATTGGAAGATACTGCTGAAAGTAATTTCGCCCCGTTTTTCTCCGCCAAATCCTGCGCTTCTTTTCTTCCCAATTGCGTCAAAGTCCCTGTAAACAGTATGGTTTTGCCCGCCAAAACCGCATTTTCATCGCTCATCCGGGGCCTGTCATCATCGGTCTGCCGCATGTTAACACCTAGGTGTTCCATTCTGTCGATCATTCTTAGATTATCGGGCTCCTGAAAAAATTGGATTACATTTTGCCCAACTACCGGGCCTACATCTTTGATGGCAGTAAAGCGTTCGAGGTCCCAATTTTTTAGATCGGGAAGATAGCTGAGGTGCTCGGCGATAAGTTTAGACACTTTTTTACCCAGGTGGTGGATGCATAGTCCGTGCAAAAGCCTGTATAATGGTCGGCTTTTTGCCGATTCAATGGATTTACTGAGTTTTGCTGCTGATTTTTCACCCATTCCTTCCAATTGGGAAATGGCTTCATAGTCGAGATTGTAGATATCCGACATATCATTGAGCCAGCCCAATTCATAAAATCTTTCAACCAATGATTTTCCGAGTCCGTCGATATCCATGGCATCTTTGGAAACGTGATGAATCAATCGCTGCACTTTCTGAGCTTCGCACTGGAAATTCGGACAACGCCAGGCAGCTTCGTCTTCTTCGCGAACCAATGGCGTTTCACAAACGGGGCAATTTTTTGGAAATTGAATTGGCTTTTCATTACCGGTTCGCAATTCGGGAAATGCTTTGACGATATAAGGGATGACATCACCTGCCCTTTCTACCAAAACTGTATCGCCATAATGTATGTCACGTTGCCGGATAAAATCTTCGTTGTGCAAGGATACGGAGCTCACCGTAACCCCGGCGAGTGGGACGGGTTCAATTTTTGCAACCGGAGTAATGGACCCGATTTTTCCGACCTGGAACTCCACATCTTTCAACACAGAAGTAGCTTGTTTGGCCTGAAACTTATAGGCCACTGCCCAGCGCGGATGGTGCGCTGTGTAACCACAGCGTTCCTGAATGGAAAGATCGTTGATTTTTACAACGACCCCGTCAATATCATAAGTATAATGATCTCGCCGCTCGGCCCATTGTTGAACGAATGCCTCCACTTCGTAGATGGAAGCACATACTTTGCGGTCGCCAAGGGCTACTTTAAAACCTAACTGATCCAGCAACTGCATCCAATCGGAATGTGAAGCTCTTTTGTTCATGGCCGGATTTCCATCCTTGTCTTCTGCGAAGGAGAGTTGAAAGATGAAGACATCCAAACCGCGTGCAGCCGTCTCAGCGGGATCTTTCACGCGAAGCACACCGGTAGCTGCATTCCGGGGATTGGCCAATAAACTCAGTCCATCCGATTCTCTTTGTTGGTTGATTAGCGCAAATTTTTTATGACTGAGTACAGCCTCTCCGCGCAATTCTACACGGTGCAAACCGAATTTGGAAAAGGCTGCATGCAGAGGTACAGATTTCATGGTTCGGGCATTTCGGGTGATCTCATCCCCTTGTGCACCATCGCCGCGCGTGGCGGCCCTGACCAGGGTATCGTTCTCATAAACCAGAGCAATACTACCCCCGTCAAATTTGGGTTCTGCAAAATATTCAAGCGCATTCTGATCACTTAACTCACATAGTTTTCGAACCCGGGCATCAAAGGCTTCCAGGTCTTCTAATTTATAGGAGTTTTCGAGAGAAAGCATGGGGGTAAGGTGTGTTACTGTTTCGAACTTCTCGGTGAGGTCGCTCGACACCCTTTGCGTTGGAGAATCTGCATCAAACCAATCCGGATGATCTGATTCAACCCGTTCCAGCAATTTATACAATTGATCGTATTCATAATCGCTAATCAGCGGGTTATCCTGGGCATAATACTGCCATTCGTGAAAACGGATCAACTCTCTCAACTGATCCAAAGCAGAACGGTTTGTAACAGACGGGTTCTGCAAAAATTCGCGGGTCTGATTGTTGAATTCCTTGATTTCGGCAGCGCTGTATTTCATGGTATGAAATTGTGGGAAGCAAAAGTAGGGAAAAAGGGGGATCAAGGGGGTCAGGAGTCCTGCTCATCTCACTCCTTTACAAATTTTCCAAGCCAATACCCTCCCTGCACATTGCGCATATGTATAAAATTTATACCCCTTTTAAATTTACTAAACTAAATTGGGATTTACTCACCTGTGTTTTACTTACAAGTATCAAACATGAATTGACCCTGTGCATATTTAGCAAATAGATTTACACTTTGATGGTTATGCTATTCTGACTTCAGTCCACAACTGCCATTTTATTTGCCGCCGGTAATTCAGGCATTTCCTTTTTCTTGCATCTGTCGAAGATCTTAAAGTCATAACTTAACCGCAGACCTAAAGATTGAATCTGATGCAACTCATAACCATAAATTGTTCCGCCTACTAATAGAGGTGTACCCAGCCTTTTAGAATAATAAGCCTCAAATTCAAACTTATTATATTTCCATCCAAGCATGAACATCACACCTTTTTCAGAATAATTATATCTTAGATCACTCGTGTAATTGTTTTCTTCATCTTCATAATAAAGATTGTTTACGATATTGTATGTCACGCCTACATCTACCTTCCATTTGCTTTTCCAATAATATGTAAGGAAGAAGTTATTCCTTACATAGTTATAATGAAAGATTAAATCTTGAAAAAACGCTCCTTAAAAAAAGCTCTGGACGTGTTTATGGTTGAAATCGCTGGTAACTTGAAAGTATAACTTGTTAATCAGTTTTTGCTTTAAATTGACACCTATCAAAGGGCTGGAATTTTCAAATCCTTTATTTTTAAAATCTAGGTCAATAAAATTTAATGGGGCGGAAGCAACTTTTGAAAATCATAACCTACGACGGGACTCAAATATGTTTGGGAAAAAATATGACTAGAACATGACATGAAAAAAATAAACAACAAAACCAGATTTTTTAAGTTATTCATTACAGTTTTAAGGCAACTTTGAAGTGGTGTCTTGAATTAATCATCTTATCTGCCCTTTTATTGTTATTTTTTCAATCAATCTTAGGAATTGAAATATTGAACCTCACTGAATTAATTCACAGTTTCAGGTAAATTATTTTATGTTGACCAAAATATCGTCACTCAACAATTGCCATCTTATTCACCGGTAGCAATTCAGGTTTTTCCTTTTTCTTACATGCATCGAAGATCTTAAAATCATAACTCACACGCAGACCTAAAGATTGAATTTGGTGCAAGTGAAAGCCATAAATGTTTTCCCCGCTAATTGGAGTTTCGATTCTATTATTATAATAAACTTCAAACTCAAATTTATTATATTTTAGCCCAAGTAAAAACACCCATCCTTTTTCAGTATAATTTACCTTATTATTGCTCATGTGGCCACGTTCAAGATCTTCATAATATAGTTTATTAACAATATTGTATGTTATCCCACCACCAATTTTCCATTTTTTTTTCCAATAATAGGTAAATAAAAACTGATTCTTATAATAGTTATAATGGTAAAGAAAATCTTGAAAAAATCCTCCATCAGGAAAACCTCGGACATGCTTATGGGTAAAATCAGCAGAAATTTGAAGATAAAACTGGTTAATTAATATTTGCTTTAATTTTATTCCTATCAAAGGGCTTCCATTTCCAAATCCTTTATTTTTTAAGTCTAATCTAATAAAATCCCGAGTGGAAATAACCTTTTGAAAATCATAACCTAACACAGGACCTATATATGTTTGAGAAAGTATCTTGCCGGACCAAGTGCTGACAAAAAAAATAAACAAAGTCAAAATATTAAAGTTTTTCATTACAAAGAATATTGCATAGTTGAAAGGCTATTTTATATTTTTGCCATAAACCAAATACCTCTTTTGAACTTTTAATAAGCTGCCATCTTTTGATGAAAATCTAAAGATCGCAATTCCTGAATACGGAATTTCCCGTCCCTGAATTAAACAATTGTTAGTTGTAAAAATTAGACGACCATAAATATCATAAACTCTTAATAAAGCACAATCATCCTTCTTGTCCTTAAATAAAGTTGCTTGAATTCCAATCTTCGTTTTATGTTCTTTACGCGACAACTCAGAAAAATAATCACAATTCGGATCGTCATTATTACAGTCTTCCAGTTTAAGGAGCTTGTATATTATACAAGGCCTTATGCCTGCATCACATAATGTTGGCGAATACATGGAAATTTTGATGTACTGCGGGTAATAAGGATACTTTGGTATGTCTGTGATCGTCAAACACTGGCCTCCGGTTTGACTATTTCCCTGCATTCCCAATTGTGAAGTATATTCGGTACTCTTTGGACCTATTATCGTCCAATTAAAGGTGGAACCCATTGGATAAGCACCACAGGCGCAAAGCTGAAACGCATCGGATTCTTCGCAAATAATAGAGCTGCCTGTTAGGCATATATTCGCAGAACAATCAGGTATGGTTCCAGAATTTGCATATCCGGTAGGTACACAAATTAACTCCCAGGATTGAGCCACAGCCCTGAATTCATCTGAGCATCTGCCATAATTTTTCAATACATAGGCTAAGGTCGATTCCATAAGGTCTTTGTAATCACTCAGGTTCCCCAGGTTTTTAAGCGATGCCAAAACGATTTCTGTGGACTTATCCAAACCCAGAGCCGGAATCACCGGGGATGTTTTGCCTTGGCTGATTAAATAAAACCAATGACCCAGAGGTTTTCCTCTTAGATGAGCATTTGTCAAATTTATTACTTCAGTAAAGCAGTCAAAATCAGTACCGGGAGATTGCAGATTTCGATCATATTCTTGTCTAGTTCGATTATCATCATCTCCTATTGCCCAATCAAGGGATTGTATCTTTGATTCTATATAAGTTCCAATCATGTCACACAATCCCTCATGCAAGGAACCTGCAGCCAATTTTTCACTAGATAAAAATTTACGCAAATAGATATGAGCAAATTCGTGGGCTGCAATATCAAATAATGCGGTTGGGCCACCATTGGCGTTGCCGCCTAAATATATAGCCTGAAAATCATCCCAAGGTTGTGCAAAAGAATTATTATAACTTGTTAAAGTTCCAATCCTAACGTCATTAAACCCTTCACCAATTCCTAATGCATCGAATTCGGGTAGTACTTTCTCCACAACATAAAATGCCTGATAAGCTAAAGTTGTAGCTTCTGAACCCCACGAAGTATTTGAATTTGATGTGAAGGGAGATGGCTTGTCTTTCCAATTTGGAAAATAGGCCGGGCCTCCCCTTCCCTGGTGTGGGTCAGTACTTGTGTTATCAAAATCCAGTACTCGCAGTCTTTGATCAGGTGACTTAAGAATATAATTATTACCAGATTCAAGATTTTCTAAGTTTTGAATGCCGTAAGTAATAGTAGGCGCATCGATGTATTCATTCAAATCGATGGTAGTGAGTGAGTCTCCTGTATTGGCATCAATAAATATACATTTATTACCTCCCACGGAATCGCTGTAAGCAATTCTCCAGACCAACAAATATTCACATTCATTTAAAAAATTATGAGTGATGATCAATTCCGAATCATAAAGCGTATCGCTTTCAAAATATTCTAGTGCAGATTGCAAAGAAATATCTGCAGCCGTATCTATTGAAATTTCAGTCAAAATTCTTGGAGCAATGGAGTAAATGTTATCACAAGGATTATCAGGATCATCTGTTAGGTTTCTGATATATTCGACCGTATATCCTCCGCCATCTAACCTAATTCCTTTATAGAACTGTTGATACCTTGAATAATAATACAGAGTATCCTGGAAATCATTTTCGGTAAACAATAATTCAAAGCTCGTATTGGCATCCAGACCCAGACTCTCAATAATTATTTCAAGGCTATCTTTTGAAGATAAATCCACAAATAGAATTCCATTTTCAAACGGCGCAATCAAATGCGTGCTATCAAAGATTGCAGAGTCATAGGCAAAAGAATTGAAGTTTTCACATTCGGAAGAATTATTTGATTCCTGAGCCTGCACATTCAAGCAAGAGAAAAGAATTAAGTTGATTATTAAAAACGCAGTGACGCTTTTAATTTTGAGTCTAAGGACGTAAGGACGTAAGGACGTAAGGATTTCATATTAATTCCGTTTTTGGTGATTGATTTACCAAAGATATGCGTAATTAGCAATAAATCAAAATTTAATACTGATTATTTTGTATTTTATTTTAACTAATATAATATTAGTCAAAAATATCAATATAATGTTTGCTTATTATAAGAAAAATCGATTGATAGACATTTCTTTCTAAACACATGAATCACCATTTAAAATTATTTGTGCATTTTCATCTGCCATTGAACAGCCATTTGACATAAAACTTAACTTTCCTGATGCATCAGAATAACTGTTCGTTTGGTAATTGAACCAAAAATCTCTTTCTTGAGGTATAAACTCAATCTTATTTTTGTTAAATGACATGATTATCCCCCCAAACGGATTAGTACTATCCGGAATACCACTACCATATCCGAATAACCAGTTGTAGTCGTGTTTTTTCTGGGAGTGTGCATGAATACAAATACTAAAGAAACATACTAATGTAATTATCCTGGTCTTCATACTCAATACAATAGAGCTCTTTTTCAATCCTTTAAAAACTTCGACATCCAATATCTGCCCTTTTCATTCCTTAGTTGAATAATATACATCCCAGTATTTAAATTCAGAACTGGGATTCTCATTTCTTCTCCTGCATTGTCAGTTTGCATTTCACTGATCAATTGACCTTGAATACTAAACAATCTGATATTTACTTTTCCAGGTATTAGGTTTTGGATATCCTGGACAATCAACTCCGACTTTGCCGGATTTGGGTATAATAATAATTCACCTTGCCTAAACTTAAAAGCTTCATCTACATCCGTATTGAGTTGAATTCGAATGGTGCTGTCGCATGGATAAGGTTCGTCGACGCGGTAATGTGGGAAGTTTGGCGTAGCATGGCTGTTCCTTGTGGGTAACTTAAGACCTCTGTTGATTAATTGGCAGTCTTTCCCTTTCCGGTTTGGATAAAGAATCACATGTAAGTATTGATTCCCACCTCCTGCGGTAATATAAATCCTGCAATCAGGTCCAAGAGCCATCTGCATGTAAGTAGCCGGATAGGGATCAAAAAAATCATCAAAAACGCCTACCGTGTCGATTGCTTTTGTACTGTCTTGTTCCATCAGATCTACCTGAAGGACTTCTGTAGGATTGGATACGTATACAAATCGCGAATCGGGCGAAAAGGCACAACCACCACTTGTATTGAAAGGATAGACTATTTCATAAAAACTAAAATTACTTAATAATCCTGTAGTTCTATCAAAATCAAAAACCTGCAGACCGCTTAGTGGACTATAAAAAGCATAGTGTCTCCCATTGGGAGAGAAAAGACCTTGCGCCCCACCTGATCCTAAGGCTATATGTTCCTTGCCAATTGATTGCTTGTTTATTTTTTCTATACCATTTTGTGTATATAAGAATGTATAAATTTCATTATTATGACGAGCAGGTGCTATTCCCCACCAACTCTTATAGCTATTATCCACAGGTATAGCTGAAAATCCTCCTCCATATATTGTATCATATAATATGATTTTATTCTTTGATTTTACTGAATCATTAGAATGTACAATAATATTTTCATATATACATTTTCGGAATGCTTTTTGACCATTACCTATGGTATCCAAGATAGTTTGAAAAAATACCAATTCTTCACTATTACTAAAATTTATAAATAAGCAGCTTTGAGCAGCTGGTTGATATTTTGGACAATTTACTCCCCATATTTTACCATAACCTAATGAATCTCCATTAGGCAATATTTTTGCTTCGGAATCTGCAAGAAAACATCCATTCGACATATACATTAAAACCCCAAAATCATCTGAAAAGCTATTTGTCTGCAAATTAAACTCAAAATCTCTGGCTTGCGGTATAAAGCTAATTTGTCCATCATTAAACGACATGATGATCCCACCATATGGACTTGAGCTGTCAGGCACACCGGTACCGTAGCCAAATAACCAGTTGTAGTCATGCTTTTTCTGGGAATATGCATTTGTCGCTAAGCCCAGTAATAGCCAAATTACTATTTTGGTTTTCATCTTTGGACAAGTACTTTTGTATTAGCTTCTTTATAAGAACCAATGGTTATCAAATACAAACCGGGATTCAATTCCGAAACCGGAATTTCAAGCATTTCTTGTATCGAGAATTCAATAACAGGTCTTCCAAATAGATCAATAACTTTTCCCCTATATATTAATCTTTCGGGATTTCCATTCAATTTTATTTTAAGTACATTATTTGATGGATTAGGATATACTAAAACTGATTTCTCGTTGAATTTGTATTCTGCAGGATTTTGGTCTTTAATACCACACAAATTCTGTTCATTTACAACCACAGGGTATGAACTGGAAAGCATCATTCTGGCTTCATATACTGCGTTGCCATATTCATAAGGACATAAGTTTACAATATCCTTTAAGATGCTGACCTCGTATTCTTCAATAGGGCGTTTATTCCCTAAATATTTTAATCGAATGAGACTTACTTTCTTTTGGAGAATATCATAAGTAGTAGAGTTGCTTAACTCTTTTAAGTCATTTATATAGCTTTCAATAATCTGGTGATTTGAACTTCCTTCATCAAAATATTTTGAACAGAAACTTCCAATATCACTGAACAGGTCCAATGCTGTGCCTTTGTAATTTCTCAACCATAATTGCTCTTCTGAAGTAGTTGATTTTTTTGATTTGATATACTCCAGGATGTTTTTCCTGGCTGACCAGGTTCTGGCCTCATCAAATTCATTCAGGCCAATAGAGGAATTATATATTGAATTATAGAGTTTATAATCCTCACTTGATTTGGAAGATCTAGCTCCAAATCCACCAGGACAAGTATTATTGGTTGAACAGGAATATTCATTCCCTGATTGAGGATTTAAAAACCATTGTTGTTGAACAGGTTCTTGAATATTATTGGGTAAATAAGGCGCAATCGGAGATACCAAAAATTGTGATTGTACAACAACATCTTGTAAGCCATAATTCACAGCATCGTTATCGATACCGCATCCGGTGAGGTGATTGCCCCGATGGCTTTGCGGACCAATGATACCATCTCCACCTGTTGCACGGGTAACAAGGACCAAGCCTAATTTATGATTGCCTAAGAAGTTTTCTGACACCTCGTTGGGATTACAACTGCCTGCAAACACCAGGCCACAGTCGGCACCTTCTATTTCATTACAACTGACTGTGTTGAAAGGGCTTTCTTGAACTTCTACGGCCGAGGTTCCATTCCCATAGGCTGCACAACTTACTTTGTTGCAGCTCAAGGTACAATTCATAGAATTTAATAAGTAGATTCCATCTGTCCTTACGCCATTGGTTGCATTGGTATATACCGTATTGTTTTTGATATCTACATTGGAGCAGGTATTTGCCAGTATGCCTGCTTGTCCGGTTTCATTTGTTACTTCATTGTCTTCAATCAGCACCAAACCGGAATTCCCTCCAATCTGAATAGCCGTGCCATATGTTGAGGTACAGCTTACTTTGTTTTTGGTGATCGTGCAAGGCATATTCCCATTTTGATCCAGGTTAATTCCTAAAAATGCAAGCTCTATTTCATTCTGATGAATGAGTCCTCCTGTAGTACTCCCTGAGTTGCTAATATAAATTCCATATTCTCCATTGCTCATATTGTTGCCCTGCAAATCATAAGCAGTGCCGGAATTGTAAATCGCACAATTAAAATCTTTAAAATTATTTTGAGGAGCATGTGGATCAGGATCCTTAATCGTCTCAAATTTTTTACCGTTGCCACCGGATGAATAAATCGCGGTTCCCCTCCATGGGGAAGTAACTTCAGGTACACCTCTGTATCCATTTCCAATTGCATAAAAATTTGAACCTTTCACTTTAGCAGCTGAATTGGACAAGCCTATTCCTCCATAACAATTTGCATATTGGGTATTCACTGATTCAAATAATTCCGCATCAATGACCTTGGCTATATAGCCACTCAAGCCATCAAATTCTGAATCTGATAATAAAATCGAAGATCCTGAACTGCCGGTCGAACAAGTAATTCCATTTTGACATGCCTGGATTTTCGTCTTGTTGCTGAATTCTATATTGTTTGCTCCCAATGAAGTTGTGACATGTTCGGCTTGATTAATGCTTGAATTATCTATATATAAATTAGCACCCGGCATGAGTTCAATGGTATTCCAGAAATTATCGCATGAATTTACAGTAGAATTGCATATAGTCAGTGTTATCCCGGGATTTACAATGATTTTTTTACCCTCTGCAAGATAAACGAAACATTTACCGAATATGTGATCCTGATTAATGATTAAATCACGCGTTATTTTCAAATTTCTCTGGAAATTACAGTTTGTAGAAGGAAATTGTCTTTCAGCATCAATCAAGGATGTAACTGTGTTTATTCCAGGTTGATCTGTAATGTATAATCGGTCAGCTTGAGTTGATACATGAGGTGCAAAGGTTTTGATGGGTGCACTGGTTACTCCGTGATCATGATGTATTCTAAATGTTGTCTCATCTGGAATTGATAAAGTTCCTTTATGAACTAATTTAACCTTACACTTCAATATTTTTTTCTCATTATTACCCAGAGTGAACGGAGTGTTGTAAATGAGGAAATTTAAATCAGGATCAGCATTAGGATCTATTCCTCCATTAAAGTCCATGTGATCTATGATTTCAAGTTTATCCTTGGTTGGAGATGAGCCTTTTGAATAAGCTACTTTTACATTTGTAAAATTTCTAGGAGTGCAATCATTGTGAATCGTAACGGTTACGATCGCTTCACTTCCATTATTACAGATGTCGTCACTTAGTTTTGCCACAGATGGCACAGCGGTTGCAAAAAGGCCGATACAATTCTCGCAAGGGATTGAATGTGTATCAGATAAGCAGTTACAGTAATCATTCATTACTTTTGATATTTTTTGCCAGGAGCAAATATGCATATCGAGTCCTCTAGGAATTCCACACATTACAAAATTATATTGCCCATCAGCACACGGACATGGATCGTTTGGATCATCAGAAAGATGAGAAGCGGTAAAATAATGTCCAAACTCATGGGTTGCATTGATTATGGCTCTTTCAATAGTTGGAGCACGACCTAGAGAAACCGTAATAGGTGAATTTAATCCTAAAGAGTGACATTGCAGTCTATGCGCTTCAGTGGTAACATCTGTTGTTCCCGAATGAAAATATATAAACATATCTTTGGGTACACATGGATATTTGTCCTTAAAAAATTTTTCAAATTCTACAGCTTTGTTTACCGGGTCGTAAAATCTATCCAATTCTAATATTGCAGGGGTTCCATTTGGTCTGTCAAAAACATAATTAAAACTAAACGTTCCATTCCCTCTATTTTCTCTAATGTAATTTCTATATTGATAGGCTACCCCAAAAGGACCATTTAAAACTTCAGCTGCATACTTTTCGACTTTATCCAACCCTCCTTTTAAGGCTATAAATCCAGGTTCTGTAAAGATGACTACTTCCAAATTTATTGGACAATCAACTGGTGCAATTTGGTCTGGGCCGGTCTCCGGGTCTGTATATACACACGGCAATTCTTCAAATAGATGAACATCGGGAAGTCCCAATTCCTCTCCAGTTGGAAATAGTCTTAAACACCGTATACTATCTTCAAGATGTATGTAAATCTTTTCATTATAAAACCAAATTTCAGCAACGCTACTCGAATCTCCATTAATAATTCCGAGGAGATGATAAGGATCACAAGTGCTTAAACCCAATGTGTCTTCGGTATCTGTAAATGAAAGATTATATTGTTCCTGGCCTAATTTCAAAATAAATCTGTACTGTGGATCTTCCAATGCATTCATAAAATTGCAAAGGTTTAAAGAGTCTTCTTTAAAAAGAGTATAATTCGAATGCTCTCTATTCAATTTAATCTTTGAAGGCAAATCAGCTTCGAATTCATTAAATTCGTAGGTAGGAATCGTTTGGCTAAAGATTTTCGCAAAAATGCATAGAATGGCTAAAGACGTAAGGACGTAAGGACGTAAGGACGTAAGGACGTAAGGATTTCATATTAATTCCGTTTTTGGTAATTGATTTACCAAAGATATGTGTAAATATCAATAAATCAAAATTTAATACTGCTTATTTTATATTTTATTTTAACAAATATAAAATATTTCAAATATAGCAATACAATATTTGTTTCTGAATTTCATTCGAATCTATTCAAAATATGCCCGAATACCTGAATCCTTAAAAACCAATTCCTTTGTTTCCAGTAAAAATAAACTTACTAAATAAGCTTAAGACAAACAATTAAAAAGCGAATCAATAAATTTTTAGAATCCCAATCCCCTACTCCGGTTCAAAGCCCAGGATGATGCTGAATTTTGCATAATCTTTCCAGCTCGTTGTTTTGGCATCCAGCCATGGTTTGTCAAATCCGATTCCGTAATCAAATCCGAGCAAACCAAACATCGGCAAAAAGATACGGATACCTGCACCAACCGAACGTTTGAGTTGGAATGGATTGAATTCGCGGAAGGCATTCCAGGAGTTTCCGCCTTGTGCCCACAAGGATGCATACATCGTTGCACTAGGATTGAGTGATAAAGGATAACGCAACTCCATGGTGAATTTGCTGAAGAGTGTAGCGTCTTCAGTCAAATCTTTAAAATTATACTCATCGACGGTTTTTGCTTTGACTTCTTCAACTTCGTAACCTCTGAGCGAAAAGATATCTCTGCCCGTCACGGTAAAGGTTTGGTTGTTTAATCCGTCGCCACCTACTACAAATCTTTCAAATGGTGGTGCTTTTAAATCTTTGTTGTAATAACCCAGCAATCCAATTTTTGCATTGAATGCTAAAACCAACTTGCCTGTCAGATTCAAATACCAATCGCCATCGAAACGCCATTTGTGGTATTCGACCCATCTGAAGCGCTCACCTGCGCTGACTGAATCTGGATTCCATCCGCTGCGGAAAAGCGAATAGGGTGGTGTGAGTTGCACGGATAAGGAAAGTCTCGAACCTGAACGTGGAAAAAGTGGATCTGAAACCGTGCTGCGAACAAATGTGGTTTTCAAAGAGATGTTGTAAAAATCGCCGTTGTTTACGATTACATTTCCGGCTCTGAAACCTGTATAATTATCGAGGCGGATGCGCTCGAGATTTAATCCCGTACTAACAGCAAAGTTGTCGTCGGGCTTTTTTAATTGTGTACCCAATGCTCCCGAAACGCGGAGGATGCTTAATCCGCCTTCAAGGCCTGTACCAAAAGCAGAATTATCAGTACGGCTGAAAATACCTCCCAGCGTAAAAGATGTGGGTCTTTTGCCACCCAACCAGGGTTCGGTAAATGAAAAATTATACGACTGATAATAACGACCGTTAGATTGTGCGCGGAGCGAAAGTTTTTGCCCGTCGCCCTGTGGTAGCGGACTCCATGATGATTTTTTAAAAATATTGCGCGTCGAAAAATTATTAAAAACAACGCCTAATGTTCCGATCAAACCGAATGCACTCCATCCGGCTGATAATTCCAACTGATCTGAAGGACGTTCTTCGACCTGGTATTCGATATCAACGGTTCCTCTTTTGGGATTCACCGGTGTATTGATATCCATGGTTTCAGGATTAAAATATCCCAGGGACATAATGGCTCTTTGCGAACGAATGATATCCGATCTGCTGAATTTTTGTCCGGGCCGCGTTCTCAATTCACGGCGGATGACGTGTTCATTGGTGCGATCGTTTCCTTTTACGACAACGCGATCAATGGTGGCAGGTGGACCTTCCGTTATGCGGATCGTAATATCGACGGAGTCATTTTCAATACCGGTCTCAACGGGTTCTGCTCTGAAGAACAAATGGCCCTCATCCATATACAAACTGCTCACATCGCGACCATCATCTGAAAAACTCAATCTCTTTTGCAACAACTCCTGGTTGTACACATCGCCTTTTTGAATTCCCAATACATTTCGAATATGTTGTTCTGTATATAGTGAATTTCCTTTAATGTAAATATTCCTAAAATAAAATCTTTTACCTTCGTATAAATCGATATGGATTCTCAATCGCCCTTTATCATCTCTCCAAATGGTGTCATTTAATAAACTAGCATTTCGGTAACCTTCTTTATTATAAAACGTGATTAGGTTTTCAAGATCGGCTTCGTATTTTTCTTCTTCAAATTTTGACTTAGAAAAAATTCGTCCAATGCGTTTGGTCTCCTTTAATTGTTTGCGCAATTTACGCGAACTGACTTCCTTGTTTCCTGAAAAAGTAATGTCGTCGATTTTAACGCGCTCGCCTTTTTGAACATCGATGATCAATTTTACAGAATTAGTCTTTTTGTCATCAGGTACTTCTGAAATTATAACTTTTGTATCAAAATAACCTTTTTCAATGTAAAATTTTTCAAGACTTCCCGAAATAGCTTGTTTGATCTCTTCTGTAAATACTGCATTTTTTGGTAAATGATTGGAGACGATGATATTGAGATCGTCGTGTGCAGATTTTTTTACGCCTTTGTAGGAATGGGTAGAATATCTTGGTTTCTCAGTAACCATAATATGTAATCCTGCAACATTGCCGACTAAATTTTCAAGCCGGATATCTATTTGAGTGAATAAACGCTGTTTGAAAATGGCTTTGATGGCATTGGGGATCTCCGGCCCGGGCACTGCAATTTTTTGTCCTGTTTTTAAACCGGAAATATTAATGATGGCATTTCCGTCGCTGAATTCATTACCTGAAACCCGAATGGTAGATATCTCATAGATCTTGGCATCGTAGGGAACAAAGACATTTTCCTGAGCACTAAGGGTGTAAACAGAAATAACATATAAAAAAGCAAGGACTATGGATCTGATCATGTTTTTACGGTACTAAATTTTATAAACGCCAAGCAGGTCGTAAAATTGCGGCCACAAAGGTAAGTATTCTTGGTTTGTTTAATCCGGCGGCAGGATCTAATGGCTGAATTTAGAATCTGATTTCATTTTAAATAAAATATTTTAATATAAATCGTTGTATTTCAATATATTGTATAAATTTAAATAAAGGTATTGGGGTTCGGAATGGGTTGATTTTCGGAATGGGGTTGATTTTCGGAATGGGTTGATTTTACGGAATGGGTTGATTTTTGGAATGGGATTATTTTCGGAATGGGTTATTTTACGAAATGGGGTTGATTTTCGGAATGGGATTATTTACGGAATGGGTTGAAACCCATTCCTAGTTATAGTGATGGGTTTATTCGTGGGCGGTGTTTTTGGGATTTCGATTTCTGATTAATGATTTTTGTGGTTGCGTTTTTGGATCCGGCTGAAGCCGGCTGAGGGGTTTTTTAAATTAATAATTTTTGGTTACTGTTTTTAGCAAAAAACAGCATTAGATTTTGATGATTTTTTCCAAATTGAATCCATGTTTTTGAATGAGCTCTTCATATTCATCATTGAAAGATTTCTTGCTATGGTGCTCCTCCTGATTTTTAATATATTGCCTGAGCTTTGGCATTCTTGATTCGGATACGGATGCAGCATAATATTCATCCTGCCAGGCAAATTTTTCAGTTGTTAGTCCCAATTTATTTATCCAATTGGATGATTCGCCTTTTATGAATTGCATGACATTTTGCATCGTTTGGTCATTTTCCATTGAAATCAGGCAATGACAATGATCAGAATATCCGCTGATAAAATCAATGTATATTCCTTTTTCTTTTGCGTTTTCTGAAATGTGATCCCATACTTTGAGTCGCAATTGTTTGGTCTTAAGAAATGGGTATCTATGCTTGGTACTCCAAACAAAATGGATGTATACTTTTAGAATGGGCATTGTATAGTGTTTAATATGTTAGGGTGTTGTACAAAATTGCAAATTTATTTTTGATTTTAAATTTAAATTTTAGGTATTAATTCTAAAATTTTGAATAATTGTTTTGATGAATTCGAGGAAGGGGTTATTTGCGGGGTTGGTTGATTTTACAGAATGGGGTTATTTTACGGAATGGGTTGATTTTTGGAATGGGTTGATTTTACGGAATGGGTTGATTTTCGGAATGGGATTATTTACGGAATGGATTATTTACGGAATGGGTTGAAACCCATTCCTAGTTATAGTGTGGGGTTTATTCGTGGGTGGTTTTTGGGGTTTACGTTTTCTGATTAATGATTTTTGGGTTTGCGTTTTTGGATCCGGCTGAAGCCGGCTGAGGGTGGGGATTTTTGCGATTAGATTCTCATTTATTAATTGCTTCTAGTTTTAGATGGGTGATTGGGATGGATTTTTGATTGGGATGAATTTTATTTACGGAATGGGGTTGATTTTCGGAATGGGTTGAAACCCATTCCTAGTTATAGTGTGGGGTTTATTCGTGGGCGGTTTTTGGGGTTTTCGTTTTCTGGTTAATGATTTTTGGGTTTGCGTTTTTGGATCCGGCTGAAGCCGGCTGAGTGTGGGATGTTTGCGATTTGATTTTCATTTATGAATAGCATTTAGTTTTAGATGGATGATTGGGATGAATTGATGATTGGGATGAATTTTCATTTACGGAATGGGTTGATTTACGGGATTGGTTGATTTACGGAATGGGTTGAAACCCATTCCTAGTTATAGTGATGGGTTTATTCGTGGGCGGTGTTTTTGGGATTTCGTTTTCTGATTAATGATTTTTGGGGTTGCGTTTTTGGATCCGGCTGAAGCCGGCTGAGGGGTGGGATTTTTGCGATTAGATTCTCATTTATTAATTGCTTCTAGTTTTAGATGGGTGATTGGGATGGATTTTCATTTACGGAATGGGTTGAAACCCATTCCTAGTTATAGTGTGGGGTTTATTCGTGGGTGGTTTTTGGGGTTTACGTTTTCTGATTAATGATTTTTGGGTTTGCGTTTTTGGATCCGGCTGAAGCCGGCTGGGGGTGGGATGTTTGCGATTTGATTTTCATTCATTAATAGCATCTAGTTTTAGATGGATGATTGGGATGCATTGATGATTGGGATGAATTTTCATTTACGGAATGGGTTGATTTTCGAAATGGGATTATTTACGGAATGGGTTGAAACCCATTCCTAGTTATAGTGTGGGGTTTATTCGTGGGCGGTGTTTTTGGGATTTCGTTTTCTGGTTAATGATTTTTGGGTTTGCGTTTTTGAATCCGGCTGAAGCCGGCTGGGGGTGGGATGTTTGCGATTTGATTCGGATTTATGAATAGCTTCCGGCTTCAACTGGATGGCTATTTGGGATTTATTTTTCGCGAGATAAAGAAAATGGAAATGATTCGGGCTTTGTCCCTCTTTTCAAATTGGGCTGATCTCCCATTTGAAAATGCAATTGACCTCCTTGCATTATGCTGGGATGATCTATCCAATTGTAATTATGCTCTTTCCCGTTCCAAAATACGTTTTGGACAAATATATTTTCCTGGCTGTTGTTCGGTGCTTGGATTACAAATTTTTTATCATTTTCTAAATGCAAAATTATTTTTTCGAACAAAGGTGCTCCCAATACATATTGATCTGTCGCAGGACATACGGGATAAAAACCCATGGCTGAAAAAACATACCATGCACTGGTTTGTCCATTGTCTTCGTCGCCGCAATATCCATCGGGGGCGTTTTGGTATAATTTATTCATGACCTCTCGCACCCAATATTGTGTTTTCCAGGGCTGCCCTGCATAATTGTATAAATAGATCATATGTTGTATCGGCTGATTGCCGTGTGCATATTGCCCCATATTGACGATTTGCATTTCGCGAATTTCATGAATCGTAGATCCGTAATAACTGTCATCAAAAACAGGTGGCATGGCAAATACAGAATCCAGCATCCTGGCAAAAAAATCATAACCGCCCATCAATTGTGCGAGTCCGTCGACATCGTGAAAAACACTCCAGCTGTAATGCCAGCTATTTCCTTCCGTGAATGCATCGCCCCATTTAAAAGGGTTGAAGGGATTTTGAAAACTGCCATCTGCATTTTTTCCACGCATCAATCGCGTGGCAGGATCAAACAAGTGTTTGTAATTCAAACTTTTTTTCTCGTACAATTCAATCTCTGCTAAGGGTTTATTTAAAGCTTTGGCCAAACGGCTGATGGTAAAATCGGCATAAGCGTATTCTAAGGTACGCGCTGCACTTTCATTAATATTGACATCGCATGGAATATATCCTAGTCTATCGTAATGTTCAACACCTTTTCTTCCGGTTGCTTGCGGCCCTTCGTGATGCGCTCCGTGGATCAAGGCATCATAAAGTACCTCTATGTCATAACCGCGTATTCCTTTGATATAAGCATCAGCAACTACAGAGGCAGAATTATTTCCAATCATAATATCGCTGTATGACGGACTACTCCATTCCGGCAACCATCCGCCTTCTTTGTAATCATTGATAAGGCCTTCCTGCATTTCTTTGTTGACGGAAGGAAACAACAAATTCAACAAAGGATATAAAGCCCGGAAGGTATCCCAAAATCCTGTGCCTCCGTATCGGTATCCTGGCAATACGGTCCCTGTATGCGGACTGTAGTGTACTACTTTTCCATCAGCGTTTATTTCATACTGTTTCATTGGAAACAACATGGTCCTGTACAGTGTGGTATAAAATATATTTTGTTGTGATTCGGTACCACCTTCGATCTCAACTTTACTCAATAAATTGTTCCAGATATTTTTGGCCTTCCCTTTAATGTTTTCGAAAGAATCGCCACCTAACTCCAAAAGATTCCGTTCAGCTTGCTCAAAACTAATAAATGAAGAGGCAATACGTGCATGTAAAATATTCTGGTGCTTTTGAGCTTCAAATTGAAAAATACCACCCACATGGCTTCCCGAAAGCTCCCGAGTTGTCAATTTTGTTTTATCACTCCAAATATTGAAAGCAAGTATGGGCTGATCAAAAACAATGACGAAATAATTTTTAAAATTATTGAGCTTGCCCCGACTATAGCGCGAGCTGTAGCCAATGATTTTATTTTGTTCCGGAATGATTTTAATATAAGAGCCCCTGTCGAATGCATCGACCACAATGAATGCACTGTCGGTTTTCGGAAATGTAATTCGGAAAATGGCTGCGCGATCTGTTGGAGTGATCTCAACCTTGGTATGAAAATCTGCCAGATAGACCTGATAATAATAAGGCCTTGATGTTTCAGCTTTATGACTAAACCAGCTTCCGCGCTGGTCTTCATCAAATACTGATTTTCCTACCACAGGCATCAACGAAAAGGGTCCGTAATCATTCATCCATGGAGATGGCTGGTGTGTTTGTTTGAAACCTCTTATTTTTTTGGCATCATAGGTATATTGCCAACCATCGCCATTGCGGCCTGTTTGTGGTGTCCAGGCATGCATTCCCCAGGGTAATGCAATGGAAGGATAGGTGTTGCCATGGCTCAGTTCATAACTGCTTTGAGTTCCCATCAATGGGTTGACCCGGTCGGCCAGGTCCGGTTTTCTTTTTGACTGCGCAAAAACAAGATTGGGGAAAATCAATAATATGAAATAGAGAAATCGCATGGTGATTTATTTAGAAGTCTAAATATAGTTGTGAAATTAATGAATTGGCGAAAAAATGATTTTTATCTTTTCTTTACACAATATTGAGTTATTTTTTAACTCATTATTGATCTATTTATTTTTTAGATTTAATAGGGATGGGGTTATGATTGGGATGGGGTTATGATTGGGATGAATTTCATTTACGGAATGGGGTTATTTTACGGAATGGGATTATTTTCGGAATGGGATTATTTACGGAATGGGTTGAAACCCATTCCTATTTATAGTGTAGGGTTTGTTCGTGGTCGGTGTCTTTGATTTCGTTTTTAATTTATCATTTTTGTGTTTCCGTTTTTGATTCCGGCTGAAGCCGGCTGAGGGTGGGATGTTTGCGATTTGATTTTCATTTATGAATAGCATTTAGTTTTAGATGGATGATTGGGATGAATTTTTGATTGGGATGAATTTTATTTTCGAAATGGGTTGATTTTACGGAATGGGATTATTTACGGAATGGGTTGAAACCCATTCCTAGTTATAGTGCGGGGTCTATTCGTGGGTGGTTTTTGGGATTTCGTTTTCTGATAAATGATTTTTGGGTTTGCGTTTTTGGTTCCGGCTGAAGCCGGCTGAGGGTGGGATGTTTGCGATTTAATTTTCATTTATGAATAGCATTTAGTTTTAGATGGATGATTGGGATGGATTTTTGATTGGGATAAATTTTATTTACGGAATGGGTTGATTTTCGGAATGGGGTTGATTTTCGGAATGGGATTATTTACGGAATGGGTTGAAACCCATTCCTAGTTATAGTGCGGGGCTTATTCGTGCGCGGTGTTTTGGGATTTCGTTTTCTGATTAATGATTTTTGGGTTTGCGCTTTTGAATCCGGCTGAAGCCGGCTGGGGGTGGGATGTTTGCGATTTGATTTGAATTTATGAATAGCTTCCAGCTGGAAGGCTATTCATATTCTTAATTTTCGTCACATTCCCAATTTTTTTTCCATATTTTCAAGTGAGATTCCTTTGGTTTCAGGAACCCACATTTTTATCCAAAATAGTTGGAGGAGCATGAGGAAACAAAATATTCCAAATATGATTGCAGGATTTAAAATATTGACAAGTTTTGGAAATATCAAGGTCAAAAGAGCAGCAAATAACCAATGGGTAAAACTTCCCAAAGTTTGGCCGGCATCGCGATGTTGGTTGGGAAATATTTCGCTGATAAATACCCAGATGACGGCTCCTTGTCCGATGGCATGTGCTGCAATAAATGCAAAAATTCCATAGGTGACGAGGTCATAAAATTCGGTAGCAAAAGCAAAAGAGCATAAGCCGAGTGAAAGGATGTAGCCGAAAGCACCCCAATAGAGCAAGGATTTTCTTCCTGCTTTATCAATTAATCTTAAACCAACAAGTGTAAAAATTAAATTTATCAAACCAATTCCTACAGATTGAAGAAGAGAGGCTTCTTGTCCCAAACCCGTCAATTCAAAAATTCGGGGTGCGTAATACAGAATAGCATTGATACCTGAAAGTTGATTGAAAAACGCAATAAAAAATGCAAGCAAAATGGGCTTCAATAAAGTTTTGGTAAAGAATGGTTTTTTGTATTCTGCATTTCCGGTCGATGCAGAAATACTTTCGACCAAGTCTGCAATTTCCTTTTGATCAATACCGGGATTCATGTTTGAAAATATTTCTCGTGCTTTCTTGTTGTCTTTTCTACGAAGGATCAACCATCGTGGACTTTCAGGCAAGTTCATACATAAGAAAATATAAATTGCCGATGGGATCGCCAGCACTCCCAACATATATCTCCAGGCATCGGGACCTAAATGACTTAGTAATGCATTTGAAATGTAGGCTATTAAAATTCCAAAAACGATATTGAATTGAAACATCCCGGTAAGTTTTCCTCGCTTTTCCGGTGGCGATATTTCGCTAATATATAAGGGTGCTGCTATGGTAGAGATGCCAATTCCCAGCCCACCCATAAATCTGAAAATGATAAATGTATAGACATCGGTTGCGAGGGCTGTTCCGAGGGCAGAAATCAGGTATAGAAAGCCAACGAGTATGAGTGCATTTTTTCTTCCCCAAAGTTCTGTTGGAAATCTTCCGATAAATGCTCCAAGCAAGGTACCCCAAAGAGCCATGCTGATGGTAAGGCCATGCATAAAGCTGTCGAGATCCCAAAGTTTTTGAAGAGTTTGTTCGGCACCTGAAATGACAACAGTGTCAAAGCCAAATAAAAATCCGGAAAGTGCGGCAACTACGGCGCAGTAGTATAAAATATATTTAGGACTGATTTGAAACATTTGTTTAGTGTTAAATGGCAATGACCAAGATGATGAATTATTTTTTCAAATATACTTTCAGATCTACACATTTTACATCGCTGGTGTCTTTATAAAATATGGGTTCTGCTTTGTTATCCCCTTTTACTTTGAGGGATTCAATATTGAGACCATGTGTATCGTCGATTACCATCGCCGGGCGATAATCCGGTTTTTTAATTTCGAGTTCAATATTTTTAAAGGTCAAGCCCTTTACATGTCTAACGTAAAAACCCCATGCGGGTAGCTCTCCAAACATGGAAAATTCAGGATAGCTTGTTTCGAGTTCCGGGATGTCTTTGATGCGATATAAAGGCATGTGGGCATAAGCTTTATTCCCTCTGCCCGGATAAATAATTTTTACATTTTCTATGGTTACATTTTCTACAAAAACTCCGGGGTTTCCTGTAATTGAAGAAGGCAATACATTGTGAAAGGTGGTAAAACCAGGACCTCTGATCTCGTAATCGATATCAGGTGTTTCAAAAGGTACCGTCACTTTCATATTTCTGATGGTTACGTTGCGCAAAGGGCCTGCTTTTTCGGCACCACGTACTCTGCCAATGCGCATGAAGATGGCATTGCCCGTATTCGTTGCGACAATATTTTCAACCAACACATTTTCAATAAAACCGCCCTGTGTGGCTTCAATGGCAATAGCTGAGCGATACGTATCGTAAACTTTAATATTTCTGATCACTACATTTCTGGCCCCACTAACGAGAGATGTACCAAATTTGATGGCTGAAGCACTGGATCTGATTTTGCAATCGGAAATGTAAATATTCTCGTTGATTTGTTTCAAACTAAAATCTTCTGATTTAATGCAAATACCATCATCTGAAGCGTTGATATCGCAATTTGTTATTCTAACATTCTGACAATCTACAATATCGATTCCGTCGTTGTTCCAGTAGGCATCGCTATCGACGGTCATCCGATCTATGACAATATGATTGCATTGTTCGAATGACTGGACCCAACTGGAAGCATTTTTAAGGGTAACATCTGTTAGCCGGATTTTGCTGCAACGAAAAAACTCAATGATCTGCGGTCTGAATTCGTGCCAGACTCTTTTTTCAGTAAAATGGTAATGTCTGCTTTCAATTTTCCCGGCATAAAATAAACTGTCGGTATGTAGCCCCAAAGCAACGCCACTGCCATCAATAGTGCCTTTACCAGTAATTGCAATATCTGTTACGTCTTGAGCCAATAACAAAGCTAACCACTTATAGACCCTCGAATAATCCTTTAAATCTGTACTCCCCATCAAAACAGCCCGTTTTTCCAAATGTAGGCTTACCCCACTTTTCATATAAAGTGAACCCGAAACAAAAACTCCTGACGGGAAAATCACGACACCACCGCCATCGGAATGTGCCTGATCAATTGCCTTTTGGATGGACCTTGTATTAAGGGTGATGCCATCGCCAATGGCACCGAACGACCGGATGTCGTAGTGTTTTGAGTATAAGGAGCAAGAAATTAAATAGAACAATAAAAGTAAGTATATTCTGTATGGCATATCGTTCATTTACTATACAAACATAGGTATAGTTTTACTCAAAGTGGTATCGAGTTTGGATGGCTTTATTGAATATTCAAGTAATGAAATTAAACGGATTTGTATACCATCAATTCTTCATTTCAACAATTCTAATTGCTACCTACAAAATAATAACTTCTTGCCTTTAAAAAAATGGCAAATCATCCTATTCCATTTTCATAAACCTCCCTACAAACTTCTTAGCTCCTAAGGATCCCCCTTTTATAATATATTGACCTGGCAAGAGCGACCGTACGGATATCTCTGCATGTTTTGATCTTAACAATCCCGAGCTCACCCATTTTCCATCGATATCAAACAAATTATAAAATAATAATCCTTGCGCCATCGCTTCCGGCAGTTGCAGCCTTATCTGTTCTTTTGCAGGGTTTGGATAAACTCCTATCTCGATTTGATCTTCCGGTAGATTAGATGCTGACGTGAGTGAATCGATGCTGTATTTAATCAGCACAGCATCTAGTGAACCGTCAGTAGTATCGTTTTTGAGTATGGTATCATTAATCATTAATTCCCTGCTTCCGAACATTCCAAAAATATATACACTGCGCCCATCAGATGCTACCTGTTGTTCATAATCATTATTCTCTCCACCATATGTTGTCCCTGTTATAATTTCACCATTATTATTTGCCAATAAAATAAAAGAATCTGAACGCCCTTTATTGCTTAACTGTGCGTTTCCAGCTTGAAAATTCTGCGTTGAGTAATTGCCAGAAATAATCAGATGATTAGAACTTATTAAATGAATGCTCATATTATCGGCTAAACCTTCAATCTTTCTCTCTATTGTTTTAGCCCATTGACATTCTCCGGTTTTATCATACACACTATAAAAAATATCAAAAAAGTTAGATCGGACTTTATCCTTATGTAAATATATATTTTCAGAAAACTTTAAAGTATCACTACCAAACATGCCACCCAGGTATATATTATTTTCTTTATCAAAACTTATGTCATTATATGCACAATATTCAACATCCTTACCTTGTACAGATTTTAACCAGATCGTTTCGCCATCTCCATTTAATTTAAGTATATAAACCTCATCCTGGCCAAAATCTTCCTGCAAATAAACCGTCTCCGCATTGCGTACTGTAAATGAATCAACTGTTAATTCTCGACCGCGGAACATCCCGTATACTATAATATTATCCTCACCATCTACTTTGACATCGCCAAAATATCCATCTACATTATAATATTTTTTGATCCAGATCGGATTAAAATCCTGGTCTAATTTGAATAATAATAAATATCTTCCTTTTGTAAGATCTGAGTTGAAAATCGTATCCTTATTTTTGTCGATAATACTTTTTCTCGTTTGAGCAGGCAAGTAATAATTGCCCGATTTATCTATTGCGATGCCACCTTGGTTGTTTAAGGTACCACGAATGACTTCTGCAAAGGTTTGGTATTTTAATAACTCCCCCTCCTCATTTAATTTCAAAATAAATGCAAATGAATTTACATTAACACTTGAATATAGTTTCACTGTATCCAAGTAAATTTCATTGCCCTGGTGAAAACCGGATATGATTACATTATTGTCCTGATCTATGACTATGCCATAAGCTTCGATTCCTATAATGTTTGTTTTGAGTGCCCGCCCCCATAAGAGCTCACCTGATGGGGAATATTTCAACAACACAGCATTGCTGGGATAATTTTCAGGATTTATCCAATCAAAGAAAAATCTATTGTCAATGGAAAAATGAGAGGAGTACACCTCACAGAAAAGATAGAGGTCTCCTTTCTTATCCACTTTCATGACGCGATCTATTTCATCTTTACTCCCTCCAAATGACCGCGCCCACTCAAACTTAAATTGTTGGGTGAATATGAAGGAATGACTAAACATTATCAGCCATAATAAAAATGGCTTTAAATTTTTCATAGTATCAGAGTTTTAAAAAAGTGGAGGTCAAATCATTTTGACCTCCACCTATGTTTCATTAATGACTTACAACAAACTTGAACAATTTCCTTTGTCCGTTTTGTTCAGCCGAAATAAAATACACACCGTTGGGCAAATGCCCTACCGGCAGGCTGGCTGCATAAGGATCTAATCGCTTTAGCTCAACATCCAAAGATTTACCTAAACTGTTAATCACCCGCAAATCATCAGGCCACTTCTTTTCACCAGAAGGCTCTGTACGAATGATCAATTCATCCCGAACAGGATTAGGACTTAATTGCAGTTCAAAATTCTTTCTGAGTCTGGTTTGTACTCCTCCAAAATTATTGCTGCAGTTTTCCTGAGCATAGTATTCGCCCAACAAAGTCAGACAGAGATTTTGGGCATCAAATACTGCACGACCACCATAAGCATAACAATACTGCGCTATCGCCCGAAGATCATCTTCTTCAGTCATCGTTAAAATCTCTGCCCTCCAGATCTTCAGGATGATATCATTGATCTTCTTTTCGTTGAGTTCATCCAGAGTAGTGGCAGACAGATTGTTGTTGGTCATTTGAAAATCGTTGATCGTAGTCAGGTTTGTTTGCTCGTTAGACTGCATCTGGCTTGAGATGCTCTGGATCAAATCCTCCATTTGCAACTCGATACTGCCCATCTGGTTGAGCAGGTTTTCAATGATCACAGGATCGCTTTCATTCAATAACTGCAGATCCAAAGCCGTTAATTGACCGGCTAGGCTGTCGTATTGGGCATACAGCGCATTCAATGCAATGGCCTGAGCCTCGAGCACCAGCAGAAAATCCTTCATTTGACCACGCAGTGTTGAACTTTGGCCGATGAATCCATTGGTATGTGCAGTGTAGAATGCTGCAATATTGGGATGCCCGTTGATCCAGGCTGGCCACAACAAGATCAGCTCGTAAATCGACTGTTTCAAACTATTGGCTAAAGGCAAGTCCAGACTATCAAACAAATCGCTCGTACCCAGCAGTTCGTCATAAGCAAGCGCTGCTAAAGAATCATTGATGTGGTATTGCAAATAATTTTCGCCGCCTGTTCCTATGGAACATTCCTGTGGAAATCCGGCAACAGGACCTTCTAGTTTAAATAAAACATCAACAATATATTCCGGCAGATGGACAGAAGGTTTAACCTCATCAATTGGAGCCCAAAACTGGCATTGAGCAGCATTAAAAGAGTTTGGGTGCCTAGCCTTAACAGAGCTCACCACGGGCAGCCATGAATTGTACATTTGATGATGCTGAATCCCGGTCAATGCGTTAGCATTATACAAAGAGCCTTCCTGAGAGTTGCTCTGAAATTTGTTTTCCGCGATAAAAGAGCCTGTGATAGCCTGACAATTTCCGTTGAAATGTATGCCAATCACATTCGCATTACAAGTATTGTTTACAATATCATTTTCCGGAGATATGTTAAACAAGAGGCCTTTAGTACCAAAGTTGATCCCATTGCACTGGATCAGTGAACCACCGCTGTTTGAAAATTCGATGCCGGGTTTGGGTGAGCCCATGGTCAGCGTATTGTCAGTCACACTGGAAGTCTTCCAGTTGCTCACATAGATGCCGGCTCCGGGATCCAGACCCACTGCCGTTATTTCATTAAATTTTAATACGGCATTTTGCTGGTTATCCACATCTGCCAAAAGACTGATGCCCATACAACTGCTTCCTCCCGATGCAACAGTGATTTGGTTGTGATCTGCCGTAAATTGGTTGCCAATACTACCCGTAAGTGATACTTTGATACCAAAGTTAGTTGCACCTCCGTTGGTTGCTATCTGATTGTTGTTGATGGTTCCGCTAAATTGACTTTGATCAATGCTGACATCATAGCCTCTGAATATTTCTGAAAATTTAAGGCTGGAATTTGGTTGTGGAATAGATGCTACCGCCGTTAAGGTATGAGATCCTCCACCACTGATCTGATCTCTAACGGCTGTCGGTATATTTTGAAATTCCAACAAATCCATTGTGAGATTAAAAGGATTCGCCAGGTTTTTTACAAACCATAATCCAGTGTTATCAACATCGTGTATATAAAAATTCCTGACAGACAAATTGGTATTGATGGCATGAATGCCGTACTCGAAATTTTTAATAATATTTCTCGATCCGGTCACAGGAAAATTGGTCGGTAAAGAGGTAATACCATTCATGTCGAGATATATTCCGGTACCTTCATCACAACCACAAAGTACCGTGCAGTTCTTACAGCCCTCAAACGTATTGTTGTGAAAATTTACGAAGCGGGGCCGATGTCGAAATGATCTTATTCCATTTACATTTTCAAGAAAATCATTGTCGGTGAAATTCAAAGTGGCTCCTATACTAATATACGGACTCAGAAGTTCAAGCATGATCTCAGCATCAGTGATGGTTGCAGAAGTCCAATTTAATGTAGCCCTTGGATTTGCTTTAATCCCAACCCACCTGCAACATGGAAATCCAATATTGACTCGTCGGGCGGTTTGAATTGTGGTCCCGTTAAGCCCAAAAGTCCTGTTGTAATTCACAATAATTTGAGAACTCCGTGCCATATTCCAAATACCTTGATTAAAATTGGAATTGATATCGACGATTAAATTACCCTCAATATACAAAGGAGCGGCCGGGTTACTTGCATTTTGAGTTATAAAATCAAAGACCGTGATTCCACCCTGGTTGCTTAATACATCCGACATTTCGAGGTCTTCTCCAGCTTTTCCGAGATAGGCCCCCGGATAAAAGGGCAAACATTTAGTCACCTCATCAATAATTTGGTTATCACATAAGATCTGATGAGTTACACAAACCTGACCGCTTGTATTGACATAATTAGTAAATACATGGTCAGGAGGAGCGCCATTGGGAGTGCCTGTATTAATCACTGTACCGTCTGAGTAAATCCATCTATTTACAGTCATGCCCGGTCTGTCACAGACAGGTGCACATTTATACACATTGCCCATACAGGACAGGTAATTGGTGATGGTCTGAACATCAAAAGAAAAATCAGCGCTCTCACAACAATCACAGGGCGGCAGATCGATCCATTCACAACAGGTGTAAGGATGATCTTCAATTGTATAAGTGACGCAAATGTAATACGGACCTCGACCAATGAAGTTGTGTTCTACCATTTTGGTTGTAGTTGAGACCGGTGGACTTTGATCGCCAAAATCCCAAACGTATTGCGGTGAATCATAAGGCGAATTGAAACTAAACTTAATGCAACATTCTTCTCCAGCCGGCGGGCACTCTTCCCAGGAAATGGGATCGGGCTCGCATTCTGGGCAGGGTGGTACAAACACTTCAAAGCAGCAAGTTTGATAATAATATTCATCAAAACGAAGCGTGACACATACCTGATAGGTTCCCGGTACTGAGTACAAATGAACAATTGATTTTTCACTAAAGGGATACTGAATGGCATCGCTCCCATCACCAAAAACCCAGGTGATATGATCTGCATTAAAGTTTGGGTTGATGCTAAAGGTTACAGAACAGTCTGAATTAAATACGGTACTAAAATTCCATAAACTACAATTCGGGTTGCAGGATGCATAAACATTTTTGGTACAAGATTCTGGCAGTCCTTCTGACGGAAGGAAAGTATGATCAATTTGAATATACCCATTAGCGGATAAAGTGCATTGAAAACAAACTTTCCGGCCGGTAAAATTGGTTTGAGCACATGACCCGCCGATAGCAGTGATGACCCATTCATGAGTGCCGGGAAAGTCCAGACCCTCAACACAAATTTCTTTTAATCCGTTTTCCAGGCAGATCGCCTTTGTTACAATAAATTCGCAACTGCTGGATTGAGCAGTTGTTTTGTTGCTTACCAAAATAAATAAGGCCAGCAACGGAATGAAAATTAATTTTTTCATTGTACATGATTTAAATTGTTAAATAATATGGTACCCAACAATTTCATAATCATTAAAATTAGCCTAAATTGCAGTCTATTTTCGCGAGTAGAAGGCCTGCATCCCCAGTCGATGGGTGATCGTGGGCTTTTTTAATTATATGAAACTGAAAATAAAACCGAAACGGGTGTTACAATATGTTCAATGGGGTATTGGCTTAGGTTTCATCCAAAATCGCTTAAATTTAAAAACTTAAATTTTATTTATTATAAAATTAGATGAAAAAAAAAAAGTACTTAACAAATAATTAACACTTTTAAACACAAAATAGCTCATTATCCCAGGACTCATTTAGTAATTCTATTCCAAAAATATTATTATGTTTAAATGAATATTTAGTTTTGTTTAAATGTTTCCATAATATTTGAGTTATTGTTTGCATTTTATTATTTATTCCACTATCACAATAAAAAATTTACCCTCTTATCCCAGTCCATGCTTCATCATTTCAACACCACTCATTTGTTCATTTCCATTTTCTTCACATTGTTGGTCTGTTTCATATCTTGCTTCTCTAAATCATCTGAAAGTCCACGTTTCCACAGAGCATACATTTCAATGAATCCACAAAATGAAGTCTTTCCAAACAGTTGCATTGATCCTTTCAAGATAAAAACCAAAGCCCTGCTTTCCACCCGCTTCCAAAATCTAAATGATTTTAAAAAAAGCGTTTCAATCCAATATGCAGAAACATATTTACAACAGGACAGCTCACTAAAACGGCCATCTACGGTCACTTTAAAGTATGTGAGTAACGGAGAAAAGATTACAAGAACATTGACATCCGGTTTGAATCAGGGGGATTTGGTAAACATTCAAAAGCAGGATTATTTTTCAAAAGCTAAATTTATTTTTAGACATCCAAGTGCAGTCAGGCAAAGAAATGAATTGGAAAAAATGCATATCCTTAGTCGCAGAAGAGCCGACATTTTTGGTTCAAAGGATGTTGCCTTTTACGATCTTGCCGAAACAACATTCCGCCATATTCATACACCGGATTTAGCCTATCATACGGCCAAAGACAGTTCGGAAAAAGGTTTTATAAATACGTTTAATCACGTCACGGCTCAAGCCCTCATTACTTCCTTTTTTTCTGAAGAACTAGCCGATCTAATTGGAGATATGCACGAAAGACTTTACATGCCAGAACTTACCACGGGTATATTTAAGGAAAGTCAATTGAAAGATTCAATCAACAATCCGGTAGATAATTATGTAGATATTCTGAATAATGAGATTGGACAAAAACTCGGTCTAAAACTGAAAACCAAATACGGACTGGATGAAAAAACAATATGCTCACCATCATTGCTGACCGCTTACCTCAACGACCTTCAAAGTTATTACATGTGGGCTTTGGAAATTGGCATGGAGCCTTTTCGGGAAACAGATCCGGTGGTGATCAAATTCTCGAAAAAAATCAATTCGCTGTTGGAAACACTTTAATGAAATTTTGCCTCGAGACGCACTATAATAGAATCTTTTACCGCAGTACTGTCGCGAATCACATGATAGTTTGTTATAATTTCCTGCACTCCTTCGTTAGATTCTTTGCTTAACAATTGAAACCAGTCATCCTGTATGATAACATTGCTCAGTATAGTTCCAATGAGATTTGCTTTTCTGAAATCGGGGTCTTTCAAATTCGATTTCGATAAATTGGCATGACTAAAATCAGTGCTGATAAAAAATCCATTACTCATATCTGAATCTTGAAGCAGCGCATAACGCATCATCGTATTTATATAAGTAGCATATTTTAAATTGGATTTGCAGATAGTGGCATTCGAAAAATCGGCGCTATCCAATCTGGCATAATTCATTTTAGCCTCATTAACTTTTGCCCAATTGAGTTTAGCGCCTATAAAATTGGTCTCCACCAAAGTTGTACGATTCAAATTAGTAGCTATCAGATTTGCCCCGCGAAATAAGGCATAATCTAACTGTGCTCCTTCCAGATTGGCCTGCTCCAAATTTGCGTAACTCAGATCTATTCCCTGCAAGTTTTGGCCGCGCAGATCTGCGTTTCTCAGATCCGCATAGGAAAAACTTAGTTGGTCTTTTATATTTTGAAAAGTAGCAGAGTCCAATCCGGAATTTAAAAAAGCAAGTAACAACATCCCCCGCATCGAACTCAATTCGCGATAGGATTTGCTTTCAGAATCCCATTGCTTCTGTACTTTAAATGTTGAACTCAATGATACCAGTCGCCTGGTCATTTGTTGCAATACAAAAGTGTCTTTTGTTTGAACCCTCATTGAATCCATTGTGTGGATTAATTCAAGCAACAAGCTGATCTTATTCTTTTGATCATCGAGACTCGCCTGCATTCTTAATTCTGCCAACTCCGTTTCGAGCTGATCCAATTTTCGCATTTTACTTTTATTCCATGCGTATCCAATGTATCCTGCTAATAAAATGAGGCCTGTAAGAATAAAAAGCACCCAAATATTCCTTACAAACGCTTGTTTATTTTTATTATGATTGCCGGAAAGAATATTTTGAATGGACAGATTTTGATTTGAGTTCTTAAAAGAATTTAAAATAATTAGGAAGAGAGTAAGCAACACCAGTCCGGCGACAAATCCCAGGTAAAAAGTATATTTCACTTGTAGGTATGGGATTTTAATAAAACCCAAAAACCAGCCCAAAAGTGCGGTCAGAAATAGAACTAAAACTGTAGTCAAGTTTAATTTCATGATTTGCAAAAAGAAAACTTCCCGGTTTCAAAAATTAAAAAACATCCGGGCACAAAAGTAAAGCTTAATCATTAGAGTCAAGCATCTGTAATACAAATCCAATAAACAATTCTTGTACAAATAATGCATATTTGTTATCATTGCATAATGAGTATGTTACAGATTATTTTTCTAAGCTTGTATTTATTGCCCGGGATTTCAGCATTTGTAAAGCCAGCTGAATCCAATAGGTCAAGGCCACCGAATTCCTATTACCAATCCTCAAAACCCATGGCTCGCTGGTTTTGGTTTGCAACCGAAATTAAAGAACGCGACGTCAAATATCAATTGGATTGGGCAAAAGAAAACAATTTTGGCGGACTCGAAATTGCATGGTTATTTCCCTTACACCGATATCAATTCTGGTATCAAAGAGATTTCAATCGCCATTACCCGGTCGATACCAGTGCGCAAAAATGGTTGAGTAAAGAATGGATTGAAATTGTTGCCTACACAAAACGCTATGCAGATACGATTGGAATGGCTTGTGATTTCACTTTTGGAAGTGCCTGGCCTGTTGCCGGACATAATATTGAAAAACAGTATGGCACTCAAATTTATGGCGATACTTCCTTTAGCCAGTTGCTAACGTTTTCATGGTCGTGGCCTGAAAATATGCGCGTCATCAATCACATGGATCCAAAAGCATTTGAAATTTTTGCAGAGCCCATACAAAGGGCTTTTAAAGATATCTTAAAAGGAGCTAAAACAGTATTGTTTACCGATTCATGGGAAATTAAGCTCAATAAGACAAATAAATTATGGACTCCGGGTTTTGATAAAACATTTAAAGAAAAATTTGGCTATGACATCATTCCATATATGGATATGGGACTGGATTCTTTTCCCGATGTACGTTACGATTATATGATGTTGCTTGATGAATATGTAACCAAAGGATTTTACATTCCTTATGTAAATAAGTGCAAAGAAATAGGTGCCTGGTCGCGGGTACAATGTCTGGGCGCGCCGGCAGACATCATGACGACCTATGCCCTACCGGATATCCCGGAATCTGAAGCGATGTTAAACGATCCGAATTATTCTAAAATTGTGAGCTCAGCCGGATGTTTAGCTTCTAAACAAGTAGTTTCGTGTGAATCCTTTACCTGTATGTATGGGTTTCCTAATACGTATCTTCGTAAAGAGCAAACTGCAGATTTAAAAATGGTTGCCGATGCTTTATTTGCCAATGGGATCAATCATCATATTTATTGCGGAATGCCTTTTAACCCAAAAGGTTCAGATACCATTGATTTCTTTGCCACCTGTTATATCGGTCCCGGAGGAAGTCTGACGGAAGAATTACCGGCATTCAATGCCTATGTAGAAAAAGTGTCGGGTATTTTGCAAAAGGGAAAAACATATACGGATGTTGCGGTGTACATTCCCTATGAAGATGCAGTAATGAAGGGTCCTTTACCGAAGGAGCGCCAACGGGTTTGGGTCTGGGGTGAATATGAAATGCGGTATGTTCATACTCCTGAAGAAGTTGCCGGCTATCATCCAATGTGGATCAACAGACATTTTTTGGAAACGGCAAAATTAAAAAACAAACAGTTGTTAGTTGGAGATGCTCATTTTTCACTTTTGTACATTGATGTCAAATATATGGACATTCGTGCGTTAAAAAGGGTTTTGCAATTGGCTCAAAAAGGTCTGCCCATATGTATCAAACAAACGCCAGCACAACCAGGTCTATCCAAATCATCTGCATTTTCCAAAATGCTCAAACAACTTTATGAATTAGAAAATGTTTTCTCAAATTTTGAACAAAACTATAATAAACAAGCACTCATTCAAGGCAACAGTTTACCGGAATACTGGTGCCGAACTACAAAAGACGGAACCAAGTATTTATTTTTAGCACAATGGCCTTCAAAGAATTTGCAATATCCGGTCTATTCCGGACAATCGTTAGTAACGGAATCGAAAATCATGGATTATAAAATTTCAGCGAACGGAAAAACACAAAATATTAAAATCGAATTTAAACCCTACCAATCGGTCATGCTGGAAATTACACCCGACGGCAACATAAAATTTATGGATATTTCATTTACCCCAAAAACTCCGATAGTGCGGCCTAGAGAAGTTCAGAAGAGTTATTTTTAGGATGTGCATTGGGTTATTTGGTGGATGGGTTGATTTACGGAATATAATTATTTGCGGAATGGGATTATTTACGGAATGGGTTGAAACCCCATTCCTAGTTATAGGGCGGGGTTGATTCATGGTCGGTTTTTTTGGTTTTCGTTTCCAATTTTTAATTTTTGGGTTTGCGTTTTTGAGTCCGGCTGAAGCCGGCTTTGGGTGGGGATGTTTCCAATTTGATTCGGATTTCTTAATAGCTTACAGCTTCAACTGGAAAATTGGGATGCGTACTGATTGGGATGGATTCATTTTACGGTATATAATTATTTACGTAATGGGTTGAATTTGCGGAATGGGGTTATTTACGGAATGGATTATTTACGGAATGGGTTGAAACCCATTCCTAGTTATAGGGCGGGGTTTATTCATGCTCGAATTTTTTGGTTTGCGTTTCCAATTTTTAATTTTTGGGTTTGCGTTTTTGAGTCCGGCTGAAGCCGGCTTTGGGTGGGGATGTTTCCAATTTGATTCGGATTTCTTAATAGCTTACAGCTTCAGCTGGAAAATTGGGATACGTAATGATTGGGATGGATTCATTTTACGGAATATAATTATTTACGGAATGGGGTTATTTACGGAATGGGGTTATTTACGGAATGGATTATTTACGGAATGGGTTGAAACCCATTCCTAGTTATAGGGCGGGGTTTATTCATGGTCGGTTTTTGGGGTGGCGTTTTCTGTTTATAATTTTTGGGTTTGCGTTTTTGGATCCGGCTGAAGCCGGCTTTGTGTGGGGATGTTTCCAATTTGATTCGGATTTCTTAATAGCTTACAGCTTCAACTGGAAAATTGGGATGCGTACTGATTGGGATGGATTCATTTTACGGTATATAATTATTTACGTAATGGGTTGAATTTGCGGAATGGGGTTATTTACGGAATGGATTATTTACGGAATGGGTTGAAACCCATTCCTAGTTATAGGGCGGGGTTTATTCATGGTCGAATTTTTTGGTTTGCGTTTCCAATTTATAATTTTTGGGTTTGCGTTTTTGGATCCGGCTGAAGCCGGCTGAGAAATCTAGAATTTTTAGCTTTATAAATAGCACCATTTGTTTTAAAGAATGGGGTTGCACTAATATTGATCAAAGATTATTAATTCTTGAATCCAATATGCATGAATGGTTAACTTTAATGAATCCGGCTAAAGCCGGTTGTAGTTAAATTTTATCTTAAGAAAAGAAAAGGACTTTGATTAGAAATGTAAACTCTTAAAAAATATTAGATTTTATTTGAGCGCATTTCAATCAAAGTCCCTTCTTGAAAATTCTATTTTACATCATGAATAGTTTTTAAAAACTATTCATTCTTTACAATCCGAATACTTTTCATATTTTCTGGCGTAATATAAATCAAGGTATATAATCCGCTCTTCAAATGGCTCATGTCTACAGAAAAAACATTGTAGCCTTCGTTTACAGCGTACTCTTTTGACCAAATGATTTTACTATGAATATCAGAAATTTGGACGATGCCTGTAGTTGAAAAAGAATGATTCATTTCTATTGAAAAAATATCATAAAACGGATTAGGGAAAATAGAAAGTAGGCTAGCAGTCTTAATTGCTTCGGGTTGTAACTGACAAGGCGTTGAAATCGTTATTTTCTTTTGCAAGCCAAGGCCACATGCATTTTCAACCTTAACGGTGATGTCACCGCCTTGATTTCCGATCAAAACTTTAATGACATTGGTGGTTGCTCCACTAATGATAGTGGTGCCCGGTGGTACTGTCCAATGATACTTTATTGCACCCGGGATATTTGCAATATAATAATTCTGGGTAGCACCAACGCATGGATTTAATTTTCCGAAAATCTTATTAGCAGCTGCTGGAATTCCATAGACCGTCAAGTTTTTAACTTTGCCCGATCCGCAAATATTTTTTGCAGTGACCTGAATGCTGCCGCTTGAAAATACCGGAAAACTAATACTCGCAGCGGTGTCTGAAGAATTTGGAACTTTAGTTACTACCGCACCCGCAATATCTGTAGCCCATGTATACGAACTTGCATTGGCTACTTTATTAATTTTAAAAACTGTAGTGGCCATACAATTGGAATACAGGTTACCTGAAATATTTCCGGGAATTCCCGGCACATTCATCACTTGAATCACAATAGATGCTGGCATTGACTTGCATCCAAATCCATTGGTCACCGTCAGATTGTAGGTTCCGCCTTTAGAAATATTTATTGTTTTTGTTGTTGCACCTGTATTCCAGGAATAAATGCTTGCTGTCGTATTTGCAGTGAGGTTCATCGTTCCGCCAACGCAAATATTGGACGAGCCGTCTGATGTGATATATGCCAAAGGCATTGGATTTACGGTAATATTCAATGTGGAAGCGGCTCCCTCTCCATATACATTCTTGCCTACCACTACAATTTTACCTGAGACCGCAGTGTTGTTTACTTTTACCGTAATGCTATTTGTTGAACTACTTCCTGTAAATCCGTTTGGAAGCGTCCAGATATAACTTGTAGCATTGAGGATAGCAGGAACGGTATACGTAATGAAACTTTGCCCCTGACAAACCGTGGCATTTCCTGAAATAGCGCCTGCACAAGCCGGAAGGTTTTCAAAAAGCACCTGATAAAGTATTGCAGTGACGCCATCTACGCCTGATGGATTTGAATTTGACAATCCGCATGCAATCACTTTCATGCATGGGTCGTAAATCATTCTCGTTCTGTAACCTATTGTATTTCCGCCATGACCCCAAACGGATTTATTAAAAGCAGCCAACAAAATTTTACTAATACCCAGGCCATAATTTCCAGGAGATTTAAAATCCGTCATTTGGGCTAAAGAATTTGAATTGATGACTTCGCCATTCATCAATTTAGAATACCACATGAGCATATCTGAAGGCGTTGAAAATAAAGATCCCGCTGCACCAACTGCTGAGTGCAAAGAAACCAGAGAAGTATCGTGATAATCAATTGAATTATACCATCTGTGGGCAATGACTCCCGGAATGGCTTCTTCCAGATCATAATATGTGTTGTTCATTTGCAATGGTGTAAGTATATACTCCCGGATCAATTTTGAAATGTGCTTTCCGGTAGCCTTATCAGCTACCATCCCGGCCAGGATGTAATTTGTATTCGAATAATAGAAACCTGCTCCCGGCGCAAATTTTTTGGGGCCAATCCACGAAAGAACTTCTTGTGGTGTCCATTTTCGACTTGGATTTTTAAAAATGGAATCTATTTGCGCCTGTGTACTGAACATATCTTCAACACCACTGGTATGGTTGAGCAGTTGCCGAATGGTAATATTTGGATCTACATTTTTATAAGTCGGTAGCCATTTGCTGAGTTTGTCTTCCAGCGTTATTATATTTTTCTCAGCTAACACAAGCATGACCACGGCCGTAAATAATTTGCTATTACTGGCCAGGCCTAATTTCATATCGGTAGTAAGAGCTTGCCCTGCAAAAGACACACCACTCGCCCCGGTCCACATGCCCTGACCCGGAACATAAACACCGGCCGAAACCCCTTTTGTAATTGGATTCCCGGCAACCAGTTCATTTAGCTTGTTTTGTAATTTAAGTGCCAGATCGGGATTGAAATTCTGTGCCTGAGCACTTTTGTCTAAAACTAAAATAAATAATGCAAAAAATAATTTCTTCATAATTCCATATTTAAAGTGAATAAATAAATACAAGAAAAAAATATGGCAAGGTTAGAGGATTCATTCTTTTTCATTGATCTTAAGTATGATTTCCAATCTCCATATTCCAATTCAGCTGTGATTGCTTGAAAGATGAATCCCACAGCAAACATCCACATTAAAATGGATTCGTCAAACTTGAATTGACAAGTGGTAAAGACTGTTGTACAACTGGAAAGAAATGAGATGAATTTTTACTTTTTGGCAAATTGCTTCAGAAATTTTTCTTTCTTTCGTTTTGAAACTTCGATCTCCTGGCCATTGCTCATAATGACAGAACCCCCTTCACCGCGAAGATACTTTTTAGCTTCATTGAGGTTGATCAGGGAGGAATGATGTACCCTGAAAAAATTAAAATCCTTCAAGAGGTCTTCATATTCTCCGAGGTTTTTGGATGTCACTATTTTCTCACCAGTTTTAGTATAGAAAATAGTGTATTGTCGGTCCGATTTCAAGTATAAGATATCCTGAATTTGAATAAAGTTCAAACCATCAGACGAAGGTAAGGCCAATTGGTAGTGGTCGGTTTTCGCAAGCTGCATATTTTGCATAAAAGTTTCCAAACGCTTGTTCATCTTTTGATGTTGACCGTTTTGTTCGACCTTTGCCACCGCAAGTTTGAGTTCTTCGATGTCTATAGGTTTCAAAAGATAGTCCAGAGCCGAAAACTTAATAGCCTTTAAAGCATAATGTTCAAATGCAGTTGTAAATATGATTTCAAACTGGATTTTTGAAAAGCGGTTTAATAAATCAAAACCCGTTTCCCGCTGCATTTCAATATCCAAAAAAATGACGTCTGGTAAATTGTTTTGAATTAATAAAAAAGCATCCTCCACCTTTGTAGCTATTCCCAACAATTTAACTTGAGGACAATACTCCCCGATTAAATTAACCAGCAATTTTAAACTTCTGGGTTCATCATCAATTAATATAGCTCGAATCATGACATGAATTCAACAGGCATTTCAATAACGACCCGCGTTCCCGCAGGAATTCCATCTTCATTTTTCAAATCCTCAATTTTAATTTGCGCTTTTTTATTTGTGATTGTCTCCATCATTTTGATCCTATCTTCGGTTACCTGTAAGCCCAGCGAATGGTGCGCGTTCACTTTCCTTTTTTTAATTTCTCCGGCGGCAGCACGGCCAATTCCATTGTCTTCAATGATACAGATGAGTTGACCAGATTGCCGGTTGATAGAAATGTTGAGATGCCCCGGTTCCAACTTATTGAGTAAACCATGAATCACTGCGTTTTCGACAAATGGATGCAACAACATTGAAGGAATCTCTGCTTCAGCTAAGTCCATATCATCTCCAATCTGAATATGATAAGTGAATTTATTGGCAAAACGCAATGACTCCATTTCAAGATATAATTTCAACATTTCCGTTTCCGATGCTATTGTAATATGTGTTTTACTGGAATTTTCAAGTACCAAGCGCATCAATTTTGAAAACTTGGATAAATACTTATGCGCGTCTTCTTTGGCAGATTCAGAGATCAGATGCTGAATGGAATTCATAGAATTGAAAATAAAATGGGGATTCATCTGAGCTCTCAAGGCTATAGATTTTGCCTCTGCAATTTTTTTCTCAACTTCTGCTTTTTCTTTTTCTTGTTTTTGAATTGTTTTTATTTTTTGAGAATATAGTACCGATCCAGACAATCCTATCAGTAAAACAATGAATATTCTGAACCAAATGGTCTTCCAATAAGGTGGATGGATTGTTAAATTTAATATGGCTCCTTCTGCATTCCACATCCCATCATTATTGGATCCCAGGATTTTCAGCTGATAATTTCCGGGAGGAACATTTGAATATTGACCCATTCTATTCCCGGCGTTATAGTTGATCTTCTTATCATATCCAATAAGCTGATAGCCAAATTGATTTTTAGCAGGATTATTATAATTCAGCGCTGTCATCTCAAAGGAAAAATCATTCTGATCATAATTCAGATTGAGGCTTGTTCCATTTCCGATAAAATCCGCCACTGGAGTATCCCGATTTTGCAATTTAAAACTGGCAAATTTAATTGGCGGTAAAAATGAATTGTATCTAATAGTGGAAGGATTAAAAATATTAAAACCATTGATCCCCCCAAAACAGAGTTCGCCTGAAGCCAAACGGATTCCAGCGAATGTATTAAACGCCTTACTTTGCAATCCATCTTTATCAGTGAAAATTCTTAAGCTTAGAATATTCATGTTTTGATCCAAAGTAAAATGCACTAAACCCGATAAGGTGCCGACCCAAAACTTACCATCTTCATCTAAGACGATCGATTTTATATCGCCGTTTAAAACAGCATTTGTACTTTTCAATTTCCGTACTGTTTCTTCTCCGCTTTTTTTGTAATAAACACCCATATCAGATGCCATCCACAATGTACCGGAAGAATCCTCTTCAAATTGGTGCACCGTATTCGCATGAAAACCTCCTGATTTTCTATAAGAACTTATCAGATTAAACTGATCATCTAACTTAAAAAATCCAGATTTGGTTGTAGATACCCACATTGATTGTTGACGGTCTTCAAAAAGAGTTGCATAAAAAGCATGGTGTAAATTTTCAATAGCCGGAGTATTATGCCTGTTTTCGAATGTTCCTGACTTCGGCACAAAACGGCAAACTAATTCAGCGGTAGCCAACCACACTTCACCATTCTTTCTGATTCTCACATCTAACACCAGTCTGCTTGCAATTCCATTCACGTTTTCCTCCTGGTATGGATACCGGGTCCATCGATTCAGATCAGGCTCAAAATAGTTAAGGCCATTCTCAGTTGCAATCCAAAGGTTATCCATCGAATCTATGTCAATACTGTAAATACAATTATCAGTAAGGGAATTGGAATTTTTAATATCGTGCTTGTAACATTTGAATGTGTTGAGCGCTCTGTTATAAAACATGAGTCCGCTTTTGCTACCCATCCATAAATTATGGTTTTTATCCTCATGAAAACAACTTATATCATTTTCACAAAGAGAATGAAGTTTACCCGGTTGAAGCATGAAATTCATAAAATTCTCACGCACTTCAGGAATTCGATCAACACCCTTACTTGCGGTCCCGACCCATATCATTCCAGACCGATCTTCATATAAACTGATCAATTTATTTTCTGCTAGGCTTTTAGAATTGAAAACATCATGCTGATAATGTTTCCAAACATTTAGCTTTGAATCGCGATAAATTAATCCGTTAAAAGAGCTCGCGATCCAAATATTATTTTTGGAATCGCAGATGATCGAATTCATTCTGAGCGCAGCCTGGTTCATATTTTCATCAGAGAAAATGACCTTTGTATATTTTTTAGAATACACATCAAAGCGGTACAGTCCACTTTCATAATAATTGATCCAGATCGTGCCACATTGGTCAATACATAAGTACTTACTTTGATTTGCAGTGCGCGATTTAGTTTGCTTCGGATTCAAAAGGAAAGGTGTAAAATGTTTACCTGTCAGCGAGAATTGATATAAGCCGGCAAGTGTGGCCAACCACAAATTTCCACTGCGATCGGAAACCATATCAATAATTCTATTCCTGCTATAAATTTCATATGTATTACCAATGGTATCATTGTAAAATCTGGTAAAATCATGTTGGACCTCGTCAAACCTCACCAATCCACTGCGCGTTCCTACCCAAATATTTAAATGCTCATCTTCAATGATACAAAAGACATCATTACTGGGAATGCTTCTGGTATTCCCAGCAATATATTTGTATGTGGTGAAACTTTCATTAACAGGATCACAAAGAATCAAACCATTTGCCCCAAACCATAACCTCCCTTTGGAATCTTTAAATGAGCATCCTAGACTGGTATTTACGATGTTGTTGGAATCAAGCTTATTGGGATAAAATAACTTTGATGTATATCCATTGAACTTGTTTAAACCATCGTTGGTTGCAATCCAAATGTATCCTTCATCATCCTGAACGATACTATTAATTGTATTGTTGGAAAGCCCATTTTCAATATTCAAATGTTGAAAACTCGCATTGTCGACTTGCGACAAAAGTTGAACAGGGATTATAAAAAGCCCATAAAAGCCGATAATTAAAGTGCGCAAGTCTAAAATAAGTGAAGCAAAACTCATTGCCCGTAAAGCTACAAAGTTATGTCATGATCTGCTATAGGCTAATTGGATTCCAATTGATAAGTGGGTGCTTCTAATTGACAATCGGAAGCATTTTTATGCATTTTGAAAAAAATAAAGTATAAATGCGAATATTATATTCGTGTTCAACTTTTAGATTTAAAAAATATCCAGATTTGTATTTATTATTTTAAAATAAAATCTCTTCGACAGAGGACAACCAATTAGTGCCTCAAAGAATTACTTCGAGCTTACTTGTTGCTTATGAAAGTATATTTAGATTCCAAGTTAGATTTACGGAATGGAATTATTTTTTTTTGGAATGGTTGATTTACGGGATGGTTGATTTACGGAATGGGTTGAATTTACGGAATGGGGTTATTTACGGAATGGGTTGATTTACGGAATGGGTTGATTTACGGAATGGGTTGAAACCCATTCCTAGTTATAGGGTGGGGTTTATTCATGGTCGGTTTTTTTGGCTTGCGTTTTCAATTTATAATTTTTGAGTTTGCGTTTTTGGATCCGGCTGAAGCCGGCTTTGGATGGGGATGTTTCCTATTTGATTCGGATTTCTTAATAGCTTACAGCTTAAGCTGGAAAATTGGGATACCCAATGATTTGGATGGATTCATTTTACGGAATGAAATTATTTACGGAATGGGTTGAATTCACGGAATGGGTTATTTACGGAATGGATTAATTACGGAATGGGTTGAAACCCATTCCTAGTAATAGTGTGGGGTTTATTCATGGTCGGTTTTTTGGCTTGCGTTTTCAATTTATAATTTTTGAGTTTGCGTTTTTGAGTCCGGCTGAAGCCGGCTTTGGATGGGGATGTTTCCTATTTGATTCGGATTTTTTAATTGCATACTGCTTCAACTGGATGATTGGAATACGTAATGATTGGGATGGATTCATTTTACGGAATATAATTATTTACGGAATGGGTTGAAACCCATTCCTAGTTATAGGGTGGGGTTTATTCATGGTCGGTTTTTTTGGTTTGCGTTTCCAATTTATAATTTTTGAGTTTGCGTTTTTGAGTCCGGCTGAAGCCGGCTTTGGATGGGGATGTTTCCTATTTGATTTGGATTTGTTATTAGCTTCCAGCTTAAGCTGGATGATTGGAATACGTAATGATTTGGATGGATTCATTTTACGGAATGAAATTATTTACGGAATGGGTTGAAACCCATTCCTAGTTATTGGGTGGGGTTTATTCATGGTCGGTTTTTTGGTTTGCGTTTCCAATTTATAATTTTTGGGGTTGCGTTTTTGGATCCGGCTGAAGCCGGCTTTAGGTGGGGATGTTTCCTATTTGATTCGGATTTTTTAATTGCATCCAGCTTCAATTGGAAAATTGGAATACGTAATGATTGGGATGGATTCATTTTACGGAATATAATTATTTACGGAATGGGTTGAAACCCATTCCTAGTTATAGGGTGGGGTTTATTCATGGTCGGTTTTTTGGTTTGCGTTTCCAATTTATAATTTTTGGGGTTGCGTTTTTGGATCCGGCTGAAGCCGGCTTTGGGTGGGGATGTTTCCAATTTGATTTGGATTTATTAATTGCATCCAGCTTCAACTGGAAAATTGGCAAGGTTGATGGACGGGATGGGGTTATTTTACGGAATGGAATTATTAAATTGACAGATGCAACATCAGAAAGTTTGGAGTAAATAAATTATAAACTTGCCAAATGGGCGCAAATTATTGATTTATATAAAGCTGACCGCAAATTAGAATAGTTAGCTAATGCTGGTAGGTTATAGTTTCATTTGTACATTTTGGAATTCGAGCTTACAAATATTTCGGATTAAGTGCTATTTGCAGCTCTTGCTTTTAGAATATATTTTATACTTATCACATAGATTGTTCATTAAATGTATCTGGAGTTGATTACATGGAACTGTTAATCATCCTCAATCAAGTATTCCAGGAATAATAGTTATGTTCTTCATCCAAAACAAAATCAGTCTTAGGGTAAAGTTTATTTCCGATGAAGTTTGATTTTGCAGTTTCGAGAATCAAGCCAGCAGATTGTGTATGAACAGCCAATTCTTTGGCTTTATCAATTAATAAAACGGAGATCCCCCGACCCCGGTAATCAGGATGAACATATAAATCATTCAGCAGCCAAAGTCTTTTCATACGAGTTGACGAAAATATGGGATATAGTTGAACAAAGCCGGTTAATGCTTTATCCTGAGCTTCCGCGACAAATATTTCAGATTCCTTATTCACGAGTCTGTCTCTAAGGAATTCACCCGCGGCTAGGACATCTGTCTCTTTTTCATAGAAGACCCGATATTCATCAAATAGTCTTGCCAACTTGCCCAAATCCTCAAACGTTGCCTTTCTCGTTATCATTTATTAATTGTTTCGCCACCTAATGGGCCATAAAACATAACCCAGCATAAAAAATCATCAGTGAAGTTTACAAACCTATGCTCAACTCCTGCAGCTACAAATATAAAATCCCCTGATTGAAATGAAGTCATCTCAGTTCCATTTATAAAATCTCCCCTTCCGGAAATAATGATATATACTTCATCCCGGTCATGCGGCATTTGTAAATCAACTATAATATGCATTTGAAATAATTTAGAAAATGCTTATGTTCTTGTTGTTCCTGAAATTGTAGAATTCTGATGACAATACTCCATAACCCAAACGATTGAAGGTCATTCTACTATATTTAAAACAAGATTGGTAAAAAAAACCACATACACCTATCAGTTGATTGAAGCATTATTTAATCAAAAGAAACCGTCCAGTACTGCCGGCACGACTTACATTCCAAATTTACTATTATTAAATTTTCATTATTCTACAATAGTTCTGAAAGTTAGATTTATTCTTGGTTTATGGATGCGCTTTGTGGGCGGTAGACGATGTAACCAAAATGACTGTGTCGTGTCTTTCATTACCAGTAAACTTCCATGGTCCAGAATCAATTCGATTTTTTCCTGGCTTGTTTTATGTTTAAAAGCAAATTTTCGGTTTGCACCAAAACTTAACGAAGCTATGGCCCCATTTTTTTCAAATCGGTTTCGCCATCACTGTGCCAGGCCATTCCCTCATCTCCGCTGTGATATAAGTTTAGCAAACATGAATTAAATGTTTCGCCCGTTTCTTTTTCAGTGATTTCTTTAAGTTCCAATAATTCTTGAGTCCAGGGTAAAGCATATTTTGCGACATTAGAATAGATATATTCAAATGGTTTTTCACCGTACCAGGCCACTTTTCGCTTTGTAATAATTTTCTTTCCGAAAATGATGGCCTCATCATTTCGCCATTCAATAGTATTGAACAACTTTTCAAAATAGTCATCGGCAGTTCCTGACGCAAATATCTTTCCGTAATAGTTTACCGTGCCATCTTGCGGCAAGTAATTTTTTGATTTGTCAAAAGTGTCCTCAAATAATTCCACTCTTCTAATTTAAGATATTTTTTAAGTAATTTAAAGTTTAGAGACCGCGCTTCTTTACTCCATTTCTTTGTCAAATGAACTCCAGTTTTCACATTTGGATATATTTCATCCAGCTGAATTTCTAAAATAAATTTACTGCATTTTCATGAATCTTGAAATTATACACAGGAATGCCAAAATCCAGGGCCGAACACCCTGCTTCATTTATACACAATACAATATCTCAAGTCGATTTAAATTCTTCTTTTAGTATTCTAATGGACAATGCCTTATTGGTTGATTGTAAATTCCCTCAGATTGTTTTTAACCGTATTATTCCATTCCTCTTTTAAAATACTTAAGACGATGCTGTCACGTCTATTGCCGTTTGGTTTACAGGTGTTGCTTCTTAACACACCTTCAATGACACAACCAATACTTTTCATAGCATTGATACTTCTTTTATTCTCATTATCGGCTCTAAATTCTACCCTTTCGAAATTCAATACATCAAAAGCAAATTCCAAAAGTAAATATTTACAATTCTTGTTTAGTCCCGTTCCCTGAAATTGCTTTCCGTACCATGTATATCCAAGTTGTAAGCTTGCATGTTCATTTTGTATGTCATAAAACCTGGTTGAGCCTGCATATTGATTTGTTCGTTTATCGAAAACCGTAAAAGGATATTCTTTTTTGTGCTCGCGGCCCTTTATTGCTTTGAGTCCATATACAATTTCAATTTTTCAGGAGTATAAGCTTGTTGCAAAGAATATTCCCATAAATTGGGTTCATTGATTGAAAAATGGACTAAATTTTCAAAATCCCCTTCTTTGAGTGGTGTCAATCTTACCACTTTATTTTCGAGCACATATTCCTGATCAAAGCTTATCATAAATCTCCGTGTTACTTTAATTTTATTGCATCTATGCAAAAGGCGTCAATAGGGGTTTGCGGAATTTTGCTCGCTAAAGCTGGAAACCCCTTCTTGAATGCAGGTTTACTGATTGATTCCCGCTTCTATTTTTTCAGCTTCGTTTCATAAATTTGGATCCATTGTTCCACACTTACTTTCTGCATTAGATCCCCAATCAATTTATAAGGAATTTCATCAAACTTTTTAAAGCGGATACAACTTTTTCCCATATCCAGTTTTTGTTTGCTATGCTTTGGATATTCCGTTACGAACCAATTCAATAATTTAGGGTCAGCATATATTCCCATATGATAAAAATTAATTGAATTTTTTTGGGAGGCAAGCCCTGCAAAAGGAAGCGGTTCACTTGGCTTACAATGGTAACCCCCCGGATAGATCTTATGCGGAACTACATAACCCAATCCACCATAACTAATAGCTGCTTCAAATCCTTTAGGCAGATTTTTTAAGATAACATCATGCAGTTTATTAAAAGCCTCGATTCTTTCATCCGGAAGGCTTGTCAGAATTTCATTTACTGTTTTTCCTTCTGCTTTCATTTATATTATTTAACGATGTTGGTCCAATAAAATTACATTCCCGTCAGGGTCCGTTAAGGTAAGACTGGCAGGACCCGTTGTTTTTAGGTCAGCCTGACTTGTGAGCGTGAGGCCGCTGTTGAGGAGGTGTTTTTGAATTTCGCGAATGTCATCAAAGTTTTCAATATTGCCGGCGTTTTCATCCCATCCCGGATTAAACGTCAGAATATTCCCTTGAAACATTCCCTGAAAAAGTCCGATAAGTGCGTTGTCGTTTTTCATGATGAGGTATCGGTGCTCCATACTCCCGGCAAATACCTGGAAACCCAATTTTTCGTAAAACTCTTTTGAAGTCTTTAAATCTTTTACACTGAGACTGATTGAAAATGCGCCTAATTTCATGTGGTTTGGTTTTTCTGATTTAGTCGTTATCGAAATACTATTTAATTGGTTTTGGGCCTTAACTGTATTGTACTCCATTCCTGTCGCAATGATTGCGAAAAGTACAACAATGATAAAATAAGTTTTTTTCATCGGGTCGTTTTTATATTTATTTTATTAATATTTCTTTATTCTTATGTATTACATACGGTAAGCGTTAAGGAAACATTTCTGTTTGGCACACTTCGCCACATTGAATAATCTTGAATCCCTATTTTTTCAATCCAATAAACCAGTCGATCAATTCCTTTTCGTCAACGATACTCCAGGAATGCGGGTATCAATGCAATAGCTCATTCATGGCCTGATTCAGACGTTCAATATCCCGATCGTTAATGTATAAGTGCGGTGCAATTCGAATGGATTTGGATCTTTGACTAATGTAGATATTTTTAGTTTTAAGTTCTGCTACCAGATTCCCAGTATATGCATCCGGAATGCGTGCTCCTAAAATATGCGGGCTTCTTTGGGATTTATCCAATAACTGAAAACCCAATTTGTCTAAATTCAATTCTATGCGCTGAGTAATAGATAGTAGGGTTTGTGCTATATTTGGTATTCCCCAGGTTTTAATTTGTTCCAGAGCTGCAATAACACCAGGTAAAATCGTTGGAGTACATTTTTCGCCCATTTCAAAGCGTCTTGAACCAGACATATATACATCGGAATAATTGACCAAATTAGCAAAATCTTCCGCATTTTCCCGACCAATCCAAGTTTCTTCGAGAGGCCTTTCATTACGCCATTTTTGATCTATATAAAAAAGACTAAACCCATACGGACCCAAAAGCCATTTGTAACCTGCAGCAATAAGAAAATCAGGTTTAATCTCGTTTATTGAAAAAGGAATTACTCCCAATGTCTGTGTTGCATCAATCATTAAAATAGCATTTATTTCATCGCATTTATGTCTGATGGCTACCAAATCTATTAAAGCACCATTTGTCCAATGACAAGAAGATAGGGCCACGGCTTTTACAGAATGGTCCATATTATTTAATATTGCTGCTGTCCAGTTTCCATCAATGGGAGTATCTACTACATCTAATATGATTCCAATCTCCTTTGCAGCGCGTTGCAATGGAAACACGATGCTCGGAAATTCCTCAGCAACTATCAAAACGCGATCCCCTTTTTTTAAATTAGTTTCTAAAATCCTGCCAACGGTACTCATTCCATAACTTACGGAAGGGATGACTGCAAATCCATCCACATCTCCACCAAATAATGAGCAAGATAATTCTCTGATGATCTCAGCCTCCTTGAAAAAATCTGCCGGTACTCTTTCCCAGGGATGCTTTTTTGAATCAACGCCGAAATGTAGTCTTTTTGTGGATTCCAATAATAAAGGTGAGTAGTAAGCACAATTGAAATAAGCTATCTGATCCGGAATATCAAACAGTTCTCTTTGCGAATGAATAATGCCCATATGTTTAAATATCTAGTTTATAAAGGACAAATATTTTGTCGGGTAATTTTAATAAATTAAATAATATACCTCACACCTTGAAATCAAAATTAGACTAAATATTTTAAACGACACCCTTTGTATTGAGTTTTTGAATAAATATTTATAAACGACATTGGCGTTTAATAAACACTTATTATTTCAAATCAAATCGCGCTTACTTGCACACCTACTTTCGACAAAATATTATAAACCCTTAGGTTCTGTTTTGTTAAACATGTATCTCGCAATTTTCCATTCGCCATCTACTTTTTCAAATACAAAAAGCTCTCGGTTTGCTTCCGGAATTTCCACACCATTTGCAAGAATTTTAACTGTTCCTTTTGAACTTGTTACGGCAAATGCCATGTTTCCTTCCACTTCAATTTCTTCAATAAAAAATTCAATGTTCAGCTGAATTTGGGAAAATACAAATTCATAAGATTTTAAAATTCCTTCTGAGCCTATTCCGGAGGGAGCTTCTGTTGGCATAAATATCCCATCTTTGGTGTAAAGCGATTGGGCCAATTTGGCATCTGAGGTGTTCAATGATTTTTTATACTCACTCAGCAGGACTTCTATTTTTTGCTTTTCAACTTTACTCATGATTTCACTATTTTCTGTTTTATTTTTATTTGTTTCGCCCGATTCTTGTTTTGGATAACATGAGGCCATAAATAAAATGGCAAGAGCAGATATTGTTAAGTTTTTCATATTTAATTTTGTTTAATCCATTCTTCAAAACTTGTGAATTCTGCATTAGCTATTTCTTTAGCCAGCTGTATTTGAGGATCAGTTCCTTCACCCATATAACTGTGAGCTTCAAAATAGGCCATCATCTCAGAAATCTCCTTTGCTCCTTCAAAGAAAGTTGAAAACAATTCTCCGGGAACTTGCGTAAAACTATACTCTTTACCATTTGCCCGGAATGCTGCAATAATATCATTGAAACTGTTAAGTTCTGTTGCCAATGAAAGGTAAGATCCTTTACTCAGTTTTTCCGGGTTTAGGAATGCACCTATAACCACTTTGCCCAAATCTTTAATGTCGGCCATGTGAATTACTTTTTTAGCCGGGTCAATGGGAAGTGTCCAACCTGTTGATCCATCTGCTTGCGGCAGAGGTGACAACATTCCAGTAAAGTTTTGAAAATAGAATGGCGGCTGTACAAATGTGTAGTTTTCAAAGCCAGCATCCCTTACCAAGGCATCTACTTTAGCTTTACCGGTAAAATGTGGAACATTAAACTTGCCATTACTTATCTTTTCCACATCTGGAAGCGTTGACCATATAAAATGATTCACTCCTGCATCCTTAGCTGCTTGAATGGCCATCTTCCCTTGCGCTATTTCGTCTGCTCCTTCCCAAAAATTAGTTACCACAAAAACTCCGTGTGCGTTTTTAAACGCTGTAGTTAATGAAGCTAAATCTGTAAGATCGCCCTGTGCAACTTCATCTGCGGGACCCGAATACTTTTCAGGATTCCTCGTAATCGCTCTGGCCTTAAATGAGCCTTCTTTAATAAGTGAGTCTATAACTCCCTTCCCTTGTAAGCCTGTAGCGCCTATTACGGCAATGATTTTCTTTTCCATTTTTATATTTTTTAATTATTAACATCACAAAGATGGGATGATAAAACGAGTCGTACCTATAAGCTATATTAAGAAAAAGCCTTAAACTAGTTTAAGGCTTTGCGAGCTTTTTACGAATAGTACTCAAAAACTCTGGAGTTACACCAAGGTAAGATGCAATCTGGACGTTGGAGATAAGATTAAAAAATTGGGGATGCCTCTCGAGAAAATCTAAATATCGCTCTTCAGCTGTTGAACTTATATTTTGCAAAACTCGTCGCTGCAAACTGATCATGGCATTTTCGGCGAGCACTCTAAAAATGCGATTGAATTTAGGATAATCCACGAAAAGTTTCAGTTGATCTTCTTTCTTAATCTGGAGTACCATTGAGTTTTCAAGTGCTTCAATATTCAATTTCGATGGAGTGTTGCTATGAAAACTTCCAATATCTCCAATCCACCAATTTTCGATAGCGAACTGAAGGTTATGTTCTTTTCCATGCTGGTCAACCAAATACATTTTAAAACAACCCTCAATAACGAAGGTGCTGTGTTTGCAAATTTCTCCCTCCTGAAGAATAAACTGCCTTTTTTTAATGTTTCGCGCTTTAAAGCTTTCTTCAACAAAAGCTATTTCCCTCTCATCTAATGGAAGCAAGCGATTGAAATATTCTATAAGGGTTTGTGTCTTCATGGTGTATTTATTCAACGCTTGTTAAAAAGCTGATTATTTATGCGCTATGAAAATGATGTGTGTTTCAAATTCGTTTCCAGATTTTGCATATTCAACGTTAAAAACTTTTATATTCTCAAAATGGTTTTTTTGAAGTTGAACCCTAAGGTCTTCTTGATTGTAAAAATAGAAATATGATCTTTTGCCACTGGAATCCACCTGAAAACCGGATTGCCCTTGGTCTCCTTCGACAAAGCTTAAATACAACAGTCCATCTGCATTCAAAAGTTGATAACAGTTGGCAATCAGTTTTTGGCTGTCTATAGGCGAAAGGTACGGCAAACAAAAACCACAAACGATGCCATCATATTTTACTGTTATTTTATCCAATTGTCTACAGTCCATTACAGCAAAACTTGCGGTTGGATTATTTATTCTCGCAAGTTCTATCATATTGGCTGCAATGTCAATTCCGAAAATATCAAAATCGGGTCTTACAGATAAAAGATACTTTGCAATGTTTCCCGGTCCACAAGCAATTTCCAATATTTTCGCATGATCTCTTGCAATGGAATTACAAATAAAATCATAAGTGTCATTATACAAGTCCAGGTCCATAAACTTGTCTTGATATTGGGCTGCAAGTTTGTTCCAGGTTTCAAATGTTTCTTGATATCTGTCCATTAGATTGTCGGTCGCTAAAATGATGATTTAAGGATTGGTATACATTCGGTCCAAGCTCTAGGAGACAGCTAATTTACAAATTTTTTTTGAATTCATAGCAGCCATCTCGAGCTGATTCATCGGGAGTAAAAAATTAAACCCTGCTCAGCAGTAATGAACGAATAGAGTTTTAACCGCTGCTGCTATTAAATGCTTACTACGATTGCTATTGCAATATATGTTTCATTCAGCAGATCCTCGATTCTTATCACCCACAAATCATTCAAAAACCAATTCCAGTCATCGCGCGAAATTCCCATAGATTAAAATTCACTTCAGGTTTCCATATATAAACTACGGCTGCTTGCGCAATAAAACTTAGTTGCTATGGGAAGAAATTTTTTCTCGTTAGTTTTAATTCTGCGATATCATTTAAGTTCTGAAAGAATTATCTTTTTCTGCTTAAATGTATTCTTCATTGCCTTTTCTCTGACTTTAGGATCATCGCTGTTAATAAGGTCAAAATATTCAACAGGAACAACTTGCCACGATAAGCCATATTTGTCTTTACACCAGCCACAAGAACTTTCTTCGCCACCATTGGCAGTCAAAGCAGCCCAATAATAATCTACTTCTGCCTGGTCTTTGCAATTAATCACAAATGAAACAGATTCATTAAATTTGAAGTAAGGACCTGCTGCCAAAATATTGAATTCTATCCCATTTATTTCTATAATTGCAGTTTCAAATTCACCCCCACCTACTTCTGGTGGATTTTGATATTTGCGATGCTCTTTCAGTTTACCATCCTTGAAAATAGAGAGGTAATAATCTACCACTGCTTTTGCATCTTTGGTCTCAAGCCAAAGACAAGGTGTTATTTTTTGACTCATCATCGCATTTTTTTTTGTTGAAGTTTGATTGGAATTTGTATCTTTCTTTGGGGCACTTTGAGAAAATGCACAAGCCAGAAAATGTGTTATTATGAGTACTGGTAAAAATTTAAGTATATACTTTTTCATTTCGTTATTTATTTAAAATTGATAATAAGCCATCTAATTCATTTAAGGTCGCAGTAAACCCTTCTTTAAAGCCCATTTCTAACATTTGTTCCATACGCTCCAGTGATTCGTTATAAATTGTGATACTAAGTTTTGTAAGTCCATTGTTTTCACTGAAATTCAAATCCCAATTTGAACCCGGTAAAAATGGGTTTTCATCTTTGTCGGCAAAAGCATTCAAATATTTGAAATTGCTTTTTGGGGTAATTGAAGTATATTTTTGAATGGCATAATGTTCTTGCCCTTCTGGACTAACCATTGCGTAAAATCTGCTACCACCCACTTTAAAATCCATATTTATGGTTTTCGACAAGTATGGTTTAGGTGCCCACCATTGGTCAAGAATTTCTTGTTTGGTAAATGCGTCCCATACAAGTGAAAGATCTGCATTAAATTCTCTGTCTATAAACACCGTTTTACTTGTCTTGTCAAGCTTAAAGTCAAATTGTAAATGATTCATTTTTTATTTTTTTGAATTGTTGATAATACATGGTCTAATTGATTAAATCGGGTTTCCCAAATCTTCCTGAATTGTTCGATCCACTTATCAATTTCTTTCATTTTGTCAATTTCAAGGGAGTAATAAATTTCTCTACCCCTGTGCTCTTGCTTTACAAGTTCACATTCCGTTAAAATGCGTAAATGTTTAGATATTGCTTGTCGAGTTGTTTTGAAGTTATCAGCAATGACGTTAGGAGTCATTGCCTGCAATGCAATTAAAACCAATATGGCTCTTCTTGTTGGGTCTGCAACTGCTTGAAAAATATCTCTACGCATTGGTCTGATTGATTTAATGAAACTAATCGGTTGCAAATATATGCGCAACTTTTCGGTTTCGCAAATATTTTCACTTTTTTTATAAAGTTTGGAATTTCAGGCGGGCCTGCCTGTTTGAAAAATGTCATTAAAACGTCCTAAGGGTCGTAAGGATCAAAGAGTTGTCATCTTTGTTGGGCTTTCCGGCTAAACTCCTGAAGTATCCATCACTCTGCTATAATTGAATGGCTTTTGCTTTTAAGCATAACAAACTATTTTCCATTCAGAATAATTTATGGCCTAAAAATGAAACTCAGATCAAAATAATCATATTCAAAACGCGAATGTTATGCAAATCATGCTGTAGACAATCCGAACTTTCGCCTGAAATCCCCATAGATTAAATTTCACTCCAGGCATCCAAACATAAACTACTGTAAGTTTTCCCGCAGAATTGCGGGACAGGCGCTCAACAGTGTTTTTATTGTTCGCACTGTGTGCGTTACGAAAACTCAGTTTTTAGATGCACTACTGTTTTTGATTACCGAACAAGGCTCTTCTTTTTAAAATTTCTTTTAATCTTATTTTAGCTGCATGTGCTACTGTTCGTTCAAGGCACAAATAATTGAAGTTCCGACAAAAGTTTGTTTGATACAGTGTCCGTTTATTCATTGTTATGAGTCAACTTGGTATAAGATAAGTGAAGTGCCATCGTTGAAACTATTAAAGCAACAAAACCAAACACCACTCGAAGGTGTTCACCAAACACCCACTTGTTTACTAATTCCATTGTCAGAGTTGGATCCAAACTTATTTCCTTGTTCCAGAACAAGTATTTGTTGATTGGAAGAAAATAGAACATGGTGAACAGAAATGCACCCAAGGTAAGGACGAGGTGAACACTTAGCATAATTTTAATCTGCTTGTCGGATTTCCAATATGCAAAAAAGCTAATTACCGAGAGCACAACAGAAACTGGGACAACTATCCGAAAAAAATGCCCCGGGTCTGCATGAATGAAAAAAGTTCTATAACTAGTAAGTAATTCCACAGTACCAGCCCTCCAGTTGGACATCACGACAAAAAAGTCAAACAAGTGTCCTGTCAAATAAACTGTAGAAATAATGGTATTAAGCCAAAGAAAAATTCTTTTTGTCATGTTGGTTAATTTTAGTTTGTCAAATTTAATTTCTTGAAGTCAGTTTAAAATAAGCATTGTTCCCAAACATTGCGGCTAACACAAAGGAAAGTTGATGATTGCCGGATAAAATTACGGAATGGAAATCAATTCTACTAGCAGTTTTCAACTTTTCGAGTTGAACGAAGCCGGGCTTTGCTATAGGGGAATTGTGCCTGTATGCCCACTCTCCATAATCTTGTTTGGAGTCACGGAATTTACATTCGGGTATGTCGAACTATTTTGTGCAGCGCCTGGTGGTGATCTGCCTAAGGTTTTGCCCATGATGGGTGTCCATCAGATTTTATTAGATCCTCAAAATTGTACTCAAATCATATTGCCATGAGTGGCTCAGTTTGCACCGGAATTGGTGGCTCACTTTACTCTGGAATAGGTGGCTCAATTTGGACGGAATACTCTCTTGCAGTATCCATCACTCTGCTCGGCTTAATGACTTTTGCTTTTAGGCATGGCATATTATTTTCTTTTCAGAATGATTTATAGCCTTTAAAGCAAACTCTGATCAAAATATTCATATTCAAAACGCTAATCTCTTGCCAATCATTCTGTAAACAATCCGATCTTTCGCACGACATCCCCACAGATTACAATTCACTCTAGGAATCCCAACTTAAACTACCGCAGGTTTCGTTCAACAGCGTTTTCATTGTTCGCACTGCGTGCGTTACGAAAACTTAGTTGTTAGCTGTAGTTTTCTTTCAGTCATGACTCTCTGTCTTTGGTGTATTGTCCTCGTATTCTGGTTCTTCTGGCGGAATAAAGAACATAATAAAAGTAAATGCAGTTATTATGATAGCAATAATTGGAAAGAAAAACGACGCAATAAGTGCGCTGATTATCATCACGTTCCCTATAAGAATTTTATTCCTGAAGCGAGTCATGAATTTGTTGGATAACGAAGGGTCTACAAGGCGATGATTGCCAAACGCATAAAGTACCATAATTACGGCTGCCAATGAAGGCAGGTAATAACCAATGCAATAGGTGGTTACAGCAACCTGACGAAACTCGGTATGAGTTGTATACTCACCCATAATTGCTGTCGTAAACGGTATAAAAGCGATAGTCATTAAAAAAAAGATATTGATAATATTAAACGTGTGGTTTGTTTTTTTTACCATCAAATGAAAATGATTCATGCTGCTCCACCACACACCTATGATAAAAAAGCTTATTACGTATGATAGATAATGAGGCCAAATGCTCAATAAATAATTGCCTAGTCCGCCAGCCTTTTGTAGACTCTCATATCCCGGAACTTTTATTTCAATAACGAGCAATGTTATCGAAATAGCAAAAACGCCATCCATGAAAAATTCCAAACGGGAAAATGGTAATGAAGGATTAATTTTCCTTGCCATAATAATCTAATTTTCTAGGTTAATATAATTACTGCTAACACAAAGTAAAGTTGATGATTGTCGGATAAAAATACGGAAGGGAAATCAATTCTACGAGCAGTTTTCAACTTTACGAGTTGAACGAAGCCAGGCTTTCATATAGGGGTTTGTTCAACGTGCAGGCATAGACGCTTCACCGCCTACCGATAGCAGCCAAAATTAACAAATTAGATTTTCACTAACAAATAAAATTATCCCGATGTATCGGGAGAGAATGATTATTGAAGGTTGGCTGTGTATTGTCTATGCCATGATATGAGAGGTGCTATTTCACTTTTTATCAACACGCTTAATTGGATTTTGGCGAAAGTCCCATATTGATTCTATGAATATTGCTTCTTCGGTTTCTTTATAAATTATTCCATAATTATTAAATGGAAGCAGCCTAAATAATGATAAATCGGTTTCCCTTCCAATATTTGGATAAATTGAAATTACTTCAATTCTTTTTTCCAATTCATCAAGCAACCAAGAAGAGAATTCAACACTTCCATTTCGTTGGATATAAAACTGAAGGATGCTATCAAGTTCTGAGATTGAAGTCTCGGTCCAGATTACTTTCTTTTTAAGCATTCTTTAAAATGTTGCAAAGCTTCATCATTGGACATAATTCTTCCATCTTTAATGTCAGATTCGGATTTTGCAATAGAAGATCTAATTTCATCGCTTAGGATTAAGACATCTTGATTCTCATTTCTAAGGTTAAGAATTATTTCTTCCAATTCATTTAAAAAGCTTTCATCTTCAATTGAAGCAATTTTGCCGATTAATCTATCTTTTACCGTAATAGAACTCATTTAAAATAATTATATACAAATTTAAGGTATTTATTTTTATGGTGTAAATACTTTTTGGCATCTCTCATAAAGTGGCGAAATTGACGAAGTGCCGCATTTGAGGTATGCCAAAAGTAAAACTTTCCGTTTTCTTTTCCAAACCTGCCAAACAAAATTCCATGAAGGCTGCATTGGGCGGCTGGCGTGCATGCTGTGTTAGAGCCTGTACCTTCAATGTTATGCATTTACTAAGTTTATTGTGGATAGTTCAATTCCAATTTCATGTATTGCATTAATTATTCTCTCAGTTTGTTGCTGCGACGGATTCTTTTTCCCTTGTACGTACTGAGAAAGCAATGTCGGATTCATACCGATTTTTTCAGCTATAACTTTAGCATTTAAAACTCGGTAATATTGAAAAAATTGCTTAAAGTCGATTGTATATCGAATGACAAATTTAGGTGAGTTGTTCTTTTTATCTTCAAAATATAATTCAGTAGCTTCGTAAGCATTTCCAATTAATTCAGCCAAGTTCTTACCTGTTGTATAAATAGGTAACTTTTCCGAATAAGCTGAGAATCCTGTTCTTGTTTTCTCAATAACTATTCCTACTTTTTCAATTTTCTTCATTTTGTCTTTTTATTTATACCTGCCTCTTTAAGAATCTTTGCTTCAAGCCCTTTGCCGATTTCCTGGCTTCCATGATTGGGAAACACTATTACATTCGTTTTTAAGAAATGTTTAAGTTTAACATGCGATCCTTTCTGACTAATTGGATACCATCCAGCCTTAAGTAAGATTCTGTATAATTCTGAGCATTTCAATATTGCAAAGGTAAATAATTATTTACCTAAATAAAAAATTATTTTGAATCAGTTAGGGTATTGGCTCAAACGAAAGGGTGCACACGCAGTCGCCCTTGCGCATGCGCCGTGCACAGTGTTATATGGAAGTTTGTCAATCCTTTTGATTGTTAAATTTTTTACCAGTCTTCGGGAGTAATGAAAATGCAAACTTTTCTAGTTTGTAAATCAATCCTATATTTAATGAGACGTCATTTGTGTTGATAAAACAGCCATAATTACCAAGTCCTCCATCAGCAGAATTTATTATTCCTCTACTGTATGAATTGTTCACAACCAATTTAAATTTATCTCGGAGCGGAATTTCTATGCCAATGTTTAGATATATTCTTAAATCAAGAGTATTAAAATCATTATTTGCGCTACTTTCACTTGGCCAGTAAATTCTATTACCATGGAAAGTTTCATATGAAATCCCCCTTCTTCGCGAATTTATTAAAGTTCCAATAGAAGGCCCAAAATTTAGATTGAATGCAAACTTCTTTCCTAATGAGAGTTCTGGTAATAATGAAAAGTATAAATAATTAGCATGAATATGGTCATCACGTATTGTTTGAAATCCAAGTCCACCATAACTTGCTTTTAAATTCAAAACTTTATTAATAAAGGAAATTTGTGAACCCACCGTAAAATACTTTTTATTTCTTGGCTTAAGGAATACAGAGAAACAAAAAGTAGGTTGAGAATTATATTGAGCCCCATAGTGCGTTGGCAATGTTGTTGATCTATCGAAATAAGTTGATCTATTATAGCCTCCGGTTATGCCTATTATAGATTGTCCATATGCACAATTTACTAAATCAACAAGTATAATAATCATACATAGAGTGCATATTTTCATTTAAATATATTTTTTTCCAGAACAGACAGCTTGATTAAGGTATTATTTACATTTAATCGGGTCATGCAGGGGAATTGCACCCCTACATTCCCTCGGAACCGTACGTGAACCTCTCGATTCATACGGCTCTTCTAGTTTAGTTACAAATTTAATTACTTATCATTTTGGATATACCATTTTATTGGTTGTAACATTGTCTAAAATTGAAGATCATCCCATTGCTGGTTGTCAGTAAATTGTAGACGTAAACTAGCTTAGTCCTTCGCTCCTCTTTCATTACAAAAGATTCATCACTACTACGACTAGGTCTGCCGCCTATATCTCATGCACATCCTTTTATGTTTACTTCCTCTTTCTCAATGTTATATTTCTACATGCCGCCTTCGCGGTTCCCTCACTTTCTTCATTGTCGTGAAGAACTCGCTGTCGCGAGATCGTTCGGTCATCCTTATTACAGCCTATGTAAATGTCTTGCCAACTTAACCCCGGTTGTCATGTATCCAATAATCAGGTAACCGATACATTCTGCCGCAGATACAAACGTAACTACCTGCTTTTTACAACATTTTTGCCCTTACGGAGCTTCATCATTGGTTCACTTTCGTTCAACTCAGTTACACTCACCTAAAGTAATCAAGTTACCGTTTTTGCTTTATCGCTCACCACCACATCGTTTCCTTTGCAGCAGCATAAAGTGGTTTGATGGCTGTTCCTGAAAACCGCCATCGAGAGACCTTCTCTCATCTGTTTTAAAGCATCAGCAATTCTTTAATTGCTGTTCAAGTCACACACGTGTTAGTATTGACGACGTGCCACCATTTGATTAATGCCAAAAGTGAAAAATAGTTTACCTTAGCCAAGCTTGAAACCTCTAATATTTTGGTGGCATGATCGTCAATACTGTGTTAGTGACGTTTACTTTTCCAATTCTTATTTTATGTTAGTTTTAAAGAACTGTTTTGTTAAAATTTTTCCATCAGAGAAGATTTGAATCCAATATAGCCCTTCAGGTAGAATAGAAATATCAATCTTCTGATTTGTAACTTGCTGAAAAAATAATAGCTTTATTCCTTGTGTATTAAATATTGAAATAGATTTCATCTTATCAACATCACTCAAGTTCAAATAATCAGTGCTCGGATTAGGCCAAATATTAAAAACTTCAGTATTCTCTAAATCTTCAGTAGCTACATAAGACTTAACCAACTTTCCCCAATTATAAATCCTATGTCCTCCTGTCATGAATGGTTGTATAAATAAAATTTCTATGGTACTATCAGAATGTAATTTACCCCAATAATTTAACCATGGAACTGAATCTGGATATCCCACCATTATACTATCATTTCTAACTTTCATCCAATTATATTTAGAAAATACTGAAACTACAGTATCCGCATCATTGAAGTAATTAATATTAAATTATAAGGCACTTTAATATCAGGTCGTAAGTAGAGTCCACTTGATAACCTGCATATTCGCCAACCACCCAATCCCTATTTTTAACCCAATTATGTTGGCCTAATACTAAACTTGGAATTATAATTAACAAATTAAGTAACTTATTCATATCAATCCATTTGTCTTGAAATTTCAATATCGTGCATTAATTTATCAATCATTACAGGAGGATCAGCAAAGCTTTTTAAAACTTGTTTGACCGGCATGGCATGATTTTGTGGAAACAAGTATGGTTGAATTACTGCCACTTACTTCAAATCCTTCTTGTAATTGTACAAAGTCTTGTGCCGCCAGATGATGATTTCCAATTGAAAAGACTGCCGAACCTCCTGTGCCTCCAATAGTTAAATTTTGCCATAAAGTACTAATATAACTGCCGGAATTCGTTGTAAGGAATGTTTGCGGAGTACAATTCTGACGAATTTGCCATACTTTTTTATGTAATCAAGGTCATAATTAAAAGGCATTTGTGTTGTTCCTTGGATGAATGGAATACAATATTGAAATGCCGGCGTATAACTATCTATAATAAAAGGCATGGCAGTTAACTGTTCTACATAAATCTTCTCCTTTGTATAACGATGAAAAGTATCAGATGTGTTATAAAAAACATCAATAAATGAAGGGTTCCAATCGCAGCCTACTTTAATCCAATTACCTGGAGTTTCAGGAGGTGATGGTGTTAAAATATAAGGGTATGGTGCTGGATTACCCGCTGAAGATTCATAAAGCATGAAAAAATGTAGTATCAAATTGAGGTCCTGAATAATTTGGCGTCGGCCTTTCTTTTCTAAAATGGATGTTTAAGTTTTTATTCCAAAATTGTCCAGTCATTTCAAATATATCTAACTCACTATATTCTGCAGATGTATCGCTAGCCCACATCCACCAATTGGGACCGTAAGAATTGCTTAAATGTGCTACAAAATTACTCGTCCTATACCGCAATTCAAAATAACCATATTTAAAGAAGTTTTTGCCATATAGCATTCCAGAACTGAATCGAAATGGCACATTTTGAGTTCCAATAAAATTTCCATTATTATCATACAGCCAAATAGCTGCATTAAAGTCCTCCCTCCGGCTAATCAATCTCTGAAAGCCTGTACCTAAAGTGAGTATTCCGGCCAAAATGAGCCACTGATTCCGGTGCAAAATGAGCCACCGATTCCGGAGTAAAGTGAGCCAGGGATTCCGGAGCAAAGTGAGCCACTCAAGGCAGTATGATTTGAGACCTATTTTGAAGTAAAAATTACTTCAAGATGGCCAATCAAATTGTATCTATGCAAAAGCTAAGAAAACTATTAAAATTGACTTTGGAAGCCTTATCTGATCGTAAGATTAGTCAGCTTACCGGAATGTCGAGGAATACCATTGATAAATACAAAGAGGTATTCGATAAGCATCCTTTGAGTTATCAACAATTACTTAAACTATCGGACAAGGAGTTATATTCTATTGTCTACCCTCCAGCTGAGCAAGACCCCAGTCATGATGAATTATATCGTTTGTTCCCAGATATGGAAAACGATTAACAAAAGTTGGAGTGACCAAACTTTTGCTCTGGGAAGATTACAAAAGGGAGTTTCCTCAGGGTGTTCAATACTCCCAATTTTGTGAACATTTTAAACGCTATGAAAAAAAGTCAGCAACTCAGTTATGTGTTTGATCATAAAGCCGGGGATAAAATCATGATTGATTTTGCAGGTAAAAAATTGCACTTAGTGGATCCCGATTCTGGTGAACTTATTCCAGTTGAAGTATTTGTTGGTATTTTGCCCTGTAGTGGATACACATTTGCAATCGCTATTCCAAGTCAAACCACACCTGATTTTTTATACGCATTAGAATCAGCTCTACATTATTTTGGGGGCGTTCCACAGGCGATCGTTACTGACAACCTAAAGCCTGCTGTAAACCGTGCCAGCAAGTACGATCCTGAGTTGAATAAAAGTATGGCAGATTTTGCGGAGCATTATGATGCCGCAGTATTACCTACACGCGCACGCAAACCAAAGATAAAGCCTTAGTTGAATCTGCCATTAATATCCTATATACCAGAATTTATGCTCCGCTCCACGACAAAATTTTTCATAGCCTTCGAGACTTGAATGAAGCCATTCGTTTATTGCTTGATAAGCACAATAGTATTCTTTATCAACAAAAACCATTTAGCCGCAAACAACAATTTGATTCAGTAGAAAAAAATCAACTAAAACCATTGCCTGAACTAAAATTTGAATTTAAAAAATATCAACAAGCAAAGGTTCAACCCAATTGTCATGTATTGCTTAGTGAGGATCGCAAGTATTACTCTGTACCATACAGTTATACTGGTCAAAAAGTTGATATTGGGTATACCGCCACAACCGTGGAAATATTTTCTAAACATGAGCGAATAGCCCTACACCAAAGGAATAGAACATGGAGCAAGTATACTACCAATGGAACTCATTTGCATCCCAATCACCAATATTACCGTCGCTGGAATAAAGATTTTTTGTCCAGGAAGGGGCTAAGATAGGAGAACATACAATTCGTTTTATGGAACAACTATTTGCGCAGAGCAAACATCCTGAGCAAGCTTTTAAGCTGTCAGGGAGTGCTCCATCTTGCAACAAAAAACGGAAACGATAAGGTAGATCAGGCTGCTGGAATCTGTCTACAATTTGATTATGTATCATACCGGAAATTGGAACAAATTCTCTCAATGGATTTTCAAAATATCAAATGGGACGAAGCTTCTCCAACCCAATTGGATCTTTTTCATGAAAATATCCGAGGTCAAATGTATTATAAGTAATCTTTTAAATTATCTATATGAATCAACAAAGTACTTTAGATGCCATGCGCAACTTGCGGTTAACTGGAATGGCCGATCGATACGAAGCCATTATTCAGTTACCAGCACACCAAAAACCAGATGAATCCATTTTAATTGGCCAATTGGTAGAAGCTGAATTTTTGCACCGTAATCATCGCAAAACTCAAACTTCTGTAAAGAATGCAAAGTTCAGGTATCAAGCTAATCTTAACGATGTGATTTGTACACCACAAAGGAATCTCTCAAAAGAAATAATTTCTTCAATATCGGATTGCTCGTTCATAGATCGTGGTGAAAATATTATCATTACCGGAGCTACAGGTTGCGGGAAAAGTTTTCTTGCATCTGCTATCGGATATCAAGCTTGTATTAAAAGGCAAACGTGTCGCTTATCTTTCATTACCTAAACTGTTTGCAAAAATTAAATCAGATAAATTGGATGGGGCATTCCGCAAAAGACATTGATAGACTTGAAAATAAAAATCTTGTTATTTTAGATGACTGGGGTTTGACTCCCCTCGATACTCAGGCTCGTTTAGCTTTGTTGCAAATAATGGAAGATAGACATAACAGATATTCCACCATAATCGTCTCTCAACTTCCTGTAGCTGCATGGCATCAATATATTAATGAAAATACCATTGCCGATGCTATCCTCGATCGTATAATACATCAAGCTCATAGAATTGAACTAACCGGTGAATCTTTACGCAAAATGTCAAAAATTAATCAACAATAATTACTTTTGGCTTATGGTCTTTTATCTACTTATTGAGTGGCTCAGTTTGCTCCGGAATGGGTGGCTCACTTTACTCCGGAATTAGTGGCTCAGTTTAGACCGGAATGGGTGGCTCAGATTGGCCGGAATATTCAGTTTCATCTCGGCATTGTGCATAACGGATTTGGCATAGACGCTGCATCGCCAAACCATTTGCAGCCAAAACTAAGAAATAAGTTTTAATTACCGAAAAAATTAAAATAGAATGATTTTTGATGCTTGGCGGTGTAGAGTCTATGCCGTGTTAGTGGCCGATTAATTGAATATATCAAGGTAATTCATTCCATATAATTTTATTATTTCACGAATAGTAAATATTCTTTCCTTAATTCCAGTGGAATAATAAAGTTTGCATTTGATTGTATAGTCAGCATAATTAATAAATGAATGTCGAAATAATGAAAAAGCTGCTCTTATTACTGTAGTCTTTTCATTTTGAAAGATGGGGCTCGTATTTGGAATTGAATAAATATTTTTATTTGCTTCTTTTCTTATGAAATATTTCTGAATGGGGTTATATGGTTCATGTGAACTGTGGAAATATAAATCCGTTTCTACTTCCAGTTTATAATTTGATTGAGTCTTTAAAATATTTTGTGTTTAGCCGAACAGAAGCATTCATATAAAATTACTTAATTCTGTTTTCAAAGTAAATATACAATTGATTGTAAATAATAGGCCAGTTAAATCTGGATTTCTTCCATTTTGGCATAATCTGCAATGCGGCCAAGTAAATTGATTTTAGAGCTGATTCATCGTTTGGGAAGACCTTTTTATTTCGTGTAAATTTTCTTAATGAGGCATTAAATGACTCGATTATGTTTGTCGTGTAAATGAGTTTTCTTATTTCCGGTGGATAATCCAGGAATGGTTAGGGCATCCAATTATTAGTCCAGGATTTAACCGATTGGCTGTATTTGTCTCCCCATATTGATTTAAAACGTTCTAAAGCAGCTTCAGCTTGTTTGACATTATCTGCCTGGTAGATCGCTTTTAAATCTGCGGTTACTGATTTCCGATCTTTAAAACTTACATGTTTTAAAGAATTCCGAATTTGATGCACTATACAGATCTGGTGGATGCTTTGAGGAAAACATGATTCTACCGCCTGCTGTAAGCCGGTCAAATTATCAGAACACAAGAATAGAATATCCTGAACTCCTCTGAGTTTTAAGTCATTAAAATTTTGAGCCCAGGATGCTGCACTTTCATTCGTTACAATATGGATCGCCAAGATGTCTTGTCGCCTCAAATCGATTCCAAGTACCAGCATTGATGCTTTTGAAATGACTTTGCCTTCATGTCTGATTTTATAATGAATCGCATCAATCCAAATTACGGCATATATCGATTCTAAAGGTCTTTGTTGCCATTCCTTTATATCTTCCAATAAATTATTGGTGATGAGTGAGACTTTCATTGCTGAGTATTTTACTCCGTAGGTTTGTTCGGTAAACTCAACAATATCTGTAGTACTCATTCCCTTAGCATACAAAAGGAGAATCATGTCCTCAATTTCTTGGACCATACTCTTGTGCTTGGGAACAATCACCGGCTCAAAAGATGCTTGCCGATCACGAGGAACTTTAATGGTAACTTCACCATTTTGCGTATTTAGTGTTTTTTTTCGAATACCCATTTCGGATATTATCATAAGGAGGAGATTGTCCTTTAGAATAGCACAAATGAGCGTCCATCTCCGATGAAAGTAAGGTCTGTACAACACGCTTAAAAAGCTGGTCTCGTAGGATATTAAATTCTTCTGGAGTTTTGAGTTTCCTTTAATAAGGAATCCAATAATTGGTTTGTTTTTTCATTCATAATACAAAGATTTTAAATTGTTGATTATGAATGCAATAAATTCAGCTTATTTATTTTACTTAGTCCGGAGTTTCCCACATTTCAACAGCACCTAGTTCCATGTTTTAAATTACAGGACCTGTGCTATTGAAATATGGAAAACTCTCCATAACTTTTCAAAACACAAAATTATTTAGAGTCCCATTTGATTCAATACTTCCCTAACATTTTCAATTTGAAATCCTAAATAAAATTCAAGATTTTGTAATCTTGAAGGACTCTCACCTGGATAATTAGGAGTTGGTGACCAATTTTCACCTCCTGATTCAATTATAATTTCTGATATTTCTAGATTTACAAAATTTGCTCGATTATATAAATCTCTTATTTCATATTCTTCCATTTGAACAGATTCGAAATTGAATCGCTTATAATATCTTTTATCTGTAGTCATGTGAGGGGCATCTAGACTTCTCGGAATATTAACAACATATATAGATTTGGTGATATTTCCTTGTATTCTAATAGGGTCAATTACAATTTCAGATATTCTTCTATTGATATTTGTATTAATTACTTGTTCTAACCATTCTTTCGTAATAGTATTTCCATCTACTGTAACAATCTTTGAAGCTACGTGATTTATTTCTTCAATTCCATAGATAATTGTTCCACCATCTGAGTTTGCAAATGATGAAACATCTTTAGCTAATTCTCTTTTGCATTCCTTATTATTGCTTAACCCATCCCCTCTTTTAAAATCAAGATGAATTGATTCTTCTATTTGATTTGTAATTAATTCTAAAATATCTTGTTCTGTAATAAGCTTCATAAATATTCTTTTTATTGGCCACTAACGGATTGGTTATACACGCTGCACCGCCAAACCAAGAGCAGCCAAAACTAAAAATTTATTTGTCATTCCGGGAAAAAATTAAAAGAGAACGATTTAGGATGCTTGGCAGTGTTGAGTCTATGTTGTGTTAGGCAGAGTTAATCTGTTTCGCATACTATTTAAATACTTAAATGTATCTTTCTTTTTCATTCTTAGGTATTTTTCATCTCTGAATCCTATTCCTAATTCATATTGATGGTTGAAAATTTCTAATGCTTTTGGGCCAGGGTAGAAACTTTTACCTTCATCTGGAGGAATCTCAAATTGTGAATTCATAATGAACGTCGCCCATATTGAAAGCTCTTCTGTGGTTCTTAGCTTTCCTTGCATTTTTTCTCGAAGTCGCAGATACTTTATTAGCGTAGATATATCTTTATTCAATTTTTTAAGTGTTAACAATATGACTTCAAAGTCGTCGATACTGATAGACAAAGGAAAATTGTTATCAGCTTTATTTAGGTCTAATAATTCGTTCGTATTAATTTGAGGCGTTCTGAATTCTTCCAGTGTTAATACTATAGAAAAAACGTTGGGATAGTCAGATGTTGTAACAGTAAAAATCGATTCTCCTTTGTTATTTTGGACTTCAAATTTTTCTTTCTCTAGAAATTTTCTCTTGACTCTCCAACACTGATCATATCCTTTTTGAATTGAATTTTTTAAATCTTGCCAAGTATTGTTCAAAAATAACCTTGACATTTGGGACACCACTAAATTTTACTTCATTATGAGCTTTGTTCTCAATGATTAGGGCTAGGTCCTTGGTTAGAAGTAAAACATCCTGTCCTTGACCATCAACTTTATATTCATTGAATGCTCTGGCTTGTTTTCCAAAGTAAAATTTTAGAAGTTCAACAGTTTTATTCTGTAACCATTTTCCCCGGTGTATGAAGAACTTCTCTTGCCTATCTGAATTTGTTACTAAATCATATAAAAATCTGAAAATACTATGTATTAAATGTTTCTGAAAAACAATTAAATATTTATTAGGGGAATACTTATAAATGGGCTTCAGTAGCAAAGGATTGATTTCAGTATAATATTTGTAGCTGGGCTTTTCACCTCTCTTAATCGTAAATAAATCGAAAAATATTTCTAGTTTTTTAGGAGATATGTGCCTTTCTAATACACACATATCTGGAGTATATTTAATTCTTGGGTCTGTATGATACTCAACTAGTCTTAAAACATCTGGATCGTCACCTTTATAGTCCCATGTGCTTGGTGGGGCTCCATTATGTTTTAATAACTCTTCTTTTACTGTTAGGGAACGAACTAAAAGATTATACGATTCTTTCATTCTCTCGGATAAAGTATAATCGATAACATTGTAAATCCCCGTAAAATCTTCAACTTTTAGTCCTGAAATTGATTCAATCACAGAGTTAAAAGGCGTGAATAAATCAGTTACTTTGTTAATTTCCTGCTCTTCAAAATTTACTGTTGAAGTGTCAAAATGAGAGTCGAATACTGGAACACTTATTTTATATAAATCGTAATACTCGTCAGATACTTCTCCTTCTTTGGGCATCATTTCTCCATAATAGGCAGCCCTCACTTTGATTGCTTGAACTACAATATCTTTCCAATCATTGTTTTTTTCATCTACCTCTTTTTTTGAAATTAATTCGGCATTAGAAGTTACATTTAATGCGCCAAGATGAGCAAGTTGTCTAAAAGGTGAGCTAAATCCGTTGAAAGGTGGTAAATTGATTCGTGGATTAGCTTGCATGCTTGCAAGGATAGCGATATTTGCAAGAAAGTATTGACTATCGTAAATACTCACTAATTCCTTCAGTTCATTTGCATCTTTATCAACATTAAATTGTATTTCTGGTAATTCTTCTAAATTAATTTTTTTTCCAATATTGCTTTTTGGCAACCAAGATAACAACATTCTTATTTTAGTTTTTACCGTTTGCATAAAAGAAACTAGTAGATGCATTCTTAATACTTTATCTTTTAATTGCGCCAAACGGCGGATTTGGCATACACGCATTCATGCCACATATCGGAAGCCAAAATTAGAACATTAAATTTTATTAAACGAAAAATATTAAAGCCAAATAATAATAATCTTTAGGCTGGAATGAGTGTACGCCGTGTTTTGGGCATTGCTATTTCTCAATTTTAAAGGATTCCTTTATAAAATTATTATTTTCTAATATTATTAATTCACAATTAATATTTAGTGGATCGTTATAATAAGATATTAATAGCCCAAATTTATACTTATAGTTCATGTCATACATAATATCTTCAACATGATTTCGATCTTTATCACTAATTTTTCTTTTTTTAGCTTCTACAACAAGATAATGTGGGATATTTTCGTATAGTTTAATTCTCTTATGAACTATTATATCAGGTCTAACCTCAATCAGTTGGCCTGTTTGTAATGAAGTCACCAACTTTTGATTATTGATGTAACGGTTGTATTCTATATCACAATGATAGCTTTGCATGTTATATTTATCTAAAAAATATTCAAAGTGACAAGCGAGTCTATGATTAATAGTTGTTTCATGAAGTTCTCTATTTAATTCTTTTGCATCTGAAATATTAGAAGATTCTATAGCAATTGGAGCTAATAATTCAGGATCTCTTTCAATTAATCGATTAATGGAATCATAGATAAATTCAGTTGCTTCATTCTTTTCTATTTCTGAATATATATGATACATAAGATAATTTTGCATTATCCACAACGGATTTGGCATACACGCATTTCCGCCACATGCCGGAAGCCAAATATTAGATTTGTTGTGTACATCTATGCCAAAAGTGAAAAATAATTCTTCAGGCGGTATGGTCGGTAATACATTGTTCCATGCTTTTTTTAATTTAATTATCCTAATCATAAAAATCTTGTTACCATTCAATTTGTTTTTTTTGCAAATTTTGGTACCTAGTTTTTTTTAATATTAAACAAATGTGAATGAGTTTGGAAAATAGTCTTTACATATTTATTTTCAAAACTACTATTAGTTGAAAATATATTTTGTTTCAAATTTGTTAATTCTGTGGCATCCATATATAAGTACCACTTTTGTCAATATATCCAAGTTTACTATCTACAATTACTCCAGCCACCCCACATTTGAAATCAAGTGCGTTTTCGAACTGCGGACTAATTACCATAATTCCAGACTTGTCAATAAAACCGACTTTATCATTTACTGTTACACTTATCAGGCCGTCAGAAAAAACTCCTGTTCCATCAAACTTTGGAAGGATTTTCATTTTTCCAGTTTTGTCAATACAGCCCCATTTCTTATCAATTCTTACAGAAGCCATCTCTTCAAAAATGAATTAACTTTTTCAAACTGTAGGTTGATTACAATCTTTCCTGACCTGTCAATATAACCCCATTTTTTATCTATACATACAGGAGCCAGTCCATCTTTAAATGAACCCGAATCATCAAACTGTGGGCTGATTACAATCTTTCCTGACCTGTCAATATAACCCCACTTTTTGCCTACAAGCACACTAGCCATACCATCAATAAAAGGACCTGCACCATCAAACTTAGGTTCAATTACCATTTTTCCCCGTTTTATCAATAAAGCCAGCTTTATTGCCAACGCCTAAATTGCAATTCCTTCATTAAAATCACTTCCATAATTAAATTTCGAAAACTCAATTATAATTTTTCCTGTTTTATCAATAAAACCAGATTTATTGCCGATGGCTGCTCGGGCCATTCCTTCTTTAAATTCAGAAACTAAATCATACTGCAAATTTATTGTGATTGCACCTTGTTTATCGATAAAACCATATTTGCCATCAACAGCTACATAAGCTAACTCTTCAGAAAAACTTCCAACACCATCAAATTCTGGATTTAAAACAATTTTACCTGAGTCATTTATAAAACCAGATTTATTGTTTTGTCTAATTGGAAATAAGCAACTGGTTAGCTTTTTTGAACCTTTCACTTCGTCACTGGAATTTAAACCTTTCACTTTGTCACTGGGATCTTTACAGTTAAAAAGGAATAAAGAACTGATCGCGAAGAGTCCTATTAATAGAATCAAGGATTTACGAAGAAATTGCGGAATAATAATTTTTTTCATAAGCTTTTTTTATTGATAAAATATTTAAATTTTTGATTTAAATTTAGCAGTATATGAAGCCATTTTTTTTAATAATATTACTAATTTGAAGGATTCCATACATATCTTCCCATTTTGTCAATCATACACCATTTTTTATTCATTTGTACAGGAGCAAGCCCGTCAGTAAATGATAATGCAGCATCAAACTGTGGCTTTATTATCATTTTTCCTATAGTGTCAATATAACCCCATTTTTTACCTACAAGCACAACTGCTAATCCTTCATTAAAACTATAGGCTGCATCAAATTGGGGCGTTATGACAATTTTGCCTGACTTGTCAATATAACCATATTCAATGCCTAACTTTATCTGACTTAGTCTTTCATTAAAATTACCAGCAGCATCAAATTTTGTTGTTATGACTATTTTACCGGACTTGTCGATATAGCCATATTTATTGCCTAACTTTATTTTTGCTAATCCATCATTAAAACTAGAAGCGTCATCAAATTGGGGCGTTATGACTATTTTACCGGACTTGTCAATATAGCCAAATTTATTGCTTAACTTTATTTGGGCTAATCCATCATTAAAACTAGAAGCGTCATCAAATTGGGGCGTTATGACTATTTTACCGGACTTGTCAATATAGCCAAATTTATTGCTTAACTTTATTTGGGCTAATCCATCATTAAAACTAGAAGCGTCATCAAATTGGGGCGTTATGACTATTTTACAGGATTTGTCAATATAGCCATATTTATTGCCTAACTTTATTTTTGCTAATCCTTCATTAAAATAGTCAGCGTCATCAAATTGGGGCATTATGACAATGTTGCCGGACTTGTCAATATAGCCATATTTATTGCCTAACTTTATCTTTGCTAATCCTTCATTAAAACTTGAAGCTTCATCAAATTGCGGCGTTATAATAACTTTACCGGACTTGTCAATAAAACCCATTTTATAGTTTTTTACTACAAGAAAAAGACAACTCGTTTCTTTTTTTATATTTGAACTATCGCCACTGTAATCCTGACTAAAAAGTAATGAAGTAATGATTGAAAAGAATCCGGTTAATGCTACCAAGATTATCTGAATGTATTTTGGCATAATTATTTTTTTATATAAATTGCATGTAACGGATTGGCTATACATGCTGCACCGCCAACCATTATCAGCCAAAACTAAAAAATTAAATTGACATTACTGGAAAAAATTAAAAGAGAATGATTTAAGATGACGGGCGGTGTAGAGTCTATGCTGTGTTAGTGGCTGTTATTTTAGATTTCTCGAGTTAGTATTAATACTCAAGTATATCGCAAGATTGAATACCTGTCTGTAGAAGGTAGGTTTGTTGCTCTTCAGTAAATTCATCTAGTTTTGTTGGTTTAATTTTAATTCTACCATATGATTCTCTTTTTGCTTGCGTGTTTTCAATAATTTCTAACTGTTCCGCTTCTTCATATTGGGGCCAACCAACAACGTAACCACCCAGCATTTTATAAGCTTCAGAATTTACCTTTAGTTTAAATATTACAGTCCTATGATGTGTATTCCAAAAAATTGTTTCCCTTGACAAACATTCTCCACTGTTAAGACTTTCAAGTATTTGCCTTATAATTTCCTTATTTTCCTTGACCTGTTCAAGTTGAATTTCCAGTGCCGCTTTCATAAATTCATCAGATGTTTCCTCGATTAAGCTAGTTAAGTTCTTTTCTTTTCCAATTGAAGCCTCATAAAGAATTCCCATTGCTTTTGAAGTAAATACTGTCTTTAATGAATCTAAAAATCCTTGATCGATATTTTTCATAATTTAATTTTTTTAATAATAATAGCCACTAACGGTTTGCAGCTTGGCGAAGTGGCGGAAATCGAAGCACAAATGTTCAGTTCATTACAAAAGTTCAATCGAAGTACTGCTTTTGAATTTAGCACTAAACCCGCCATTTTGCCAAACGTTGTTATGCACAGTCTTTTTTATTCGGTTAATTTTGGAATAAATTGCGCTATTATTTTCCATTCATTTTCATAGTAATTGTTGTGAACTGATTTTCCTTCTGCTGTAAAACTTGTGAAGACTAAGCGTCTTATATCTTCATAAATGTTTTTTGGTAAAATTTTGTATTCAATATTTTCAACCGTTTGATAAACAACTTTGTAACCTTGTAAATGCAAAAGTTCTCTGTTTGAAATATTTTCAGTTTTATGAGCTTTAAAAATAGTTTCTAAACCTCGTTTTTATTTTTAAAGCAATAATTGCATCCTCTTCAATCAATTTTAGATAAAGAATGTTAGCATTTGGATTTTTGCCATTAGAATAATGATAATTCATTCTCTTTTCTAGTATAGAATTTACATAGACTTTGTTTATATGTCCATTGTCGTAGCATTGAAGAAGAAAGCCATCTTTAAACCTTTCGTCAATAGGTAATGAAAACAAACAATTCTCTTCTGAATGTTCTTGTACTTTATATGTGTTGTCACTGAAAAGATTGAAGTAGCAAGAATTTTTACTATCATAGGAAAATAGATTTACCTGATTTGATTCTTCCAAATCTTCTTCAATCATATCAATGAATGACTTGTGTTTATGATTTGTTGTCGTGCCATTTAATTGGTTTATAGAATCAGATGTTTCACTATTTTCCTCTAAAATGTCAATGTATGATTTATGTTTAGGCAAAACATATTCAGAAATTTCTTCCTCATTTTCAAATTCTATTTCATCTTCAAATTCTTCTTTTAATTTAATTGGTTTTTCAATAGTTGTTTTATGGTCTTTCTTCGTGTTTTTTTCAATAAAATCAATGATTTTTTGTATTTCTTCTTGCGGACTTCTTTTATATGCTGAATAAAGTACACGATATACTTTCCAACCAACACGTTCTAAAAATTCCTGTCTTTCAATATCGTAAGCCACGTCTTCAGGAAGTGAATGAAAAGGGTCGCCATCACATTCTATAGCAATCATTTTTCCGTTATTGTGAACGACTAAATCAATTTTAAAGTTAATATAAACTTGTTTTCCAAGTTTGTGATTATAAAAAAGTTCAGCTTCTTTTACATTGTATTGTGGTTGGATATAACTAAACCCATTTTCAATAAGTGCTTTGGCAATATCACATTCAAACCAGCTGTCAAATGGTTCAGGCACATTGTGTCGGTATCTTTCAATATTGTTGTTATCAATTTGTAATTGAGAAATTGGTTTTGCCTCATCTTTGAAGAAACTCAATATTTTATTTCTAAAGTCATTTGTTTGTAAATCGTTATGCTCAACAGAATGAAATAAAATCATTTGTTCTTTTGCACGACTTAATGCGACATTAATTTTTTTAAATTCATCTTGGTCACTAATAATTGCTCGAGGTTTTGCATTTTGGTTTTCTTTCAATTTCTGAAAATCTAATGCAACTCCAAGAGAAACAATCATAACATCTCTTTCATCTCCTTGAAATTTTGGAGAATCTTCTATGATAAGTTTATGCTTATCTATTTTCTCCTTTCCAAATTCATTGGCTAAATCCTCCTTTATGTCTTTTAGTTTTTCAGTATGCTTTGTCAATCCTAAACTTACTACACCAATGGTTTTATTTGCATATTGTTCGTCTTTTAGAATTTTTTGAAGAAATTTTTTGATTTCGTCAATCTCTTTGTAAACAATTTTGTCTTCTGTAAATGCATCATTTACAAAAACAGTTTCTTTTGGATTAAGTCTGTTTGAGTTAATTTGTTTCAGAGGTCGTAACGAATTGTCATAAAAATGAAATTTTGAGAATTCAATAATTTCAGGAACACATCTGAAATGTTCTCTCAAAGTTAGATTTGCAGTCCCCGCAACCATCTTTGAAAGCATAAATAAACTATTATCACTTTTTATATGCAGTGCATTTGCTCCTAAAAATTTAAGATGTTTATTTTTAATTGATTCAAAATCCTTTTTCGTCTGCTCCAGTTTAGACTACTTGGAGATGTTTGTTTGTCATCGCCAACAATTATCATATTCTTCCGCATAATAGCTTAAAATAAGACTGTTAAAGTCTAATTGACTTGTTTCGTCAACAATAACTTACTAAATCAAAATTTTCAGGTTCAAGTCTTCGAATTCAAAACATCATTGAATTTCATAACCCAGCAAGATAAACGCTTACTTATATCAATGCTATTTTTTCGTGTTAGAACTTGATATTGTGTTTGATTCCGAATTTTTCTAACACTTTGAGATAAATTGTATTTATATTCTTCAAGTAAATTTATAAAAGCATCAATTTCATTACTTTTAAATTTGCTTTTAAAGTTTGACTTTGCTAGATCAAACAAAATATCACATTTAACTTGGAATATTTTTTTGTTGATAAATGATAGCTCTTCTTTGCATTTTTGTAAATCAATAAATTCGTTTTCTTTAATAAATCTATTAGCAGAAGCAAATTCAAAATTTTCTTTTGAAATATAATGAATAGGAATGTTTTCAAGTGAATCAAAAGTATTCGGAAGCAAATCTCTCAAAGATTTTTTTAGGTTGAGAAAGGTTTGCTCTACCTCAAGTTGCTTGCCTATTTCTAAAAATTTAGTTTTTAAAAGTTCAAAATCTTGTACATCTTCAATTTTTTCAACAGGTAAAAATTTTGTGAATTCAATTTTTAATGAAGATTGTTCAATTATTGAATCAATGTTTTTTAATACTTCAAGTTTCTCAATTAATTGATGATTTATTCTTCCTAATTTGTCAATGTCGTCTTTAAATGAAATTGCTTTTTTTGATAAATTATCTATATCAAACAAATTGATTTGTGTGTGTTCTGAAAAATTGATAAAGTCCGCATTGAATTGAATTTTGGAAACAACTTCCTTGTTTGTTTCAATCTTCTTTAAAACTTCATTTAAAACCAAGCTCTTTTCATTCAGATTGGAGTTGTCGTCATAAGAAAATGAGTAACCATTTTGTTTCAACAACGTGAAATTTTTGCTGATGATAATGAGGTTTTCAATTGCCGATTTCAATTGCAATATTTCGGTTTTAGTATTACACTTTTTGCCGTTTATAGTAAATTGCTCTAAATATGAAACTTGCTTAAAATTGGAATTGGTAAGTTTTGTGAAAAATCCTGCTTTACCATTTTCAGCAAATGATAGGTAAGTTTCAATGTCTAAAAGATATTTTGTTCCATTTTCAGTAAGATTGCTGAACGATTTGTTTATTGTGATATTTTCTTGAGTAAACCTATTGTTTATTTGTTTCTCTAGATTCTCTAATTCTTTAATGTTTTTGAGAACAATATCCGAGTTGGAAAATTCATTTGCAACTTTTGTAATGTTTTCTAATTGAATTTTTAACACCTTATCTTTGGAATACTCATTTAATCCCAAATAATTTGATTGCTTGATGTATTGCTCTTGAATAGATAGGACGTGTTTAAAATCAAAATCTTCTAAATTCTTCAATATTGTTGAAATGTCAATATTGATAACATTATTGTATCGGATTTCTATTCCAACTAATTGTTTGTATTTTAAAATCTCATCTTTTATAATTTCAAAATTGGATATAATTTCATTGGATAACTCATCTTGAATCCAATTCCATTCTTCGGATTCTTTTGATTCAAATTTTTCAACAATTTGATAGGCTCTCAAATTCTCAAAAGAATCATTAATTCTGATTTGAGTATATTCTTTTTCAAGGGCTCTAATAATTTCGGATTTTAATTTTACATATTCAGCTTTTAAATTATCTAACTCTTCAATTTTTGTTTCAACATTTAGATAAAAGTTGTCAGTCAGAATTTTTGAAATATTGCCAATACTTTTTTCTAAAGAAAACCGATTTTGATTGGTTTCCAATTGAATTTTTGTGAATATCAAATCATCAAAAGTTTCAGGGATTTTATCAAGTAAAGATTCTAAAGCCTTATCCGTTTGAGCAGTAACAAGTACTCTTTTTCCTTGTGCTAACAAAGAACAAAGTATGTTTACAATTGTATGAGATTTTCCTGTTCCAGGTGGTCCAGTTACAACTGTTAATCTGTTTTTAAGATAATTTTCATAAATTTGTTTTTGTTCTTTGTTGAATGGAAGAGGAAAAAACACAGAAAAGTCGTCATCTCCATTTAAGTTTTTAGCTTTGGATTTATGAGTTTCAAATAGTTCGTCTTTAAAATAGTTAGGTTTTGTATAAGAATTGCTTCCTGATGATTCAGGGTTTCTAACTAATAAATTAAATAGTTTTGCTTCTATTTCATTTTCATCATTGTGTTTGATAATTGAATCCGTTAATTTTTCGAAGAAACGTGGTTTTCTTTGTTTAATATTTACTGCAGGAGAAAACAACACTTTAAAATAATCTTCTCTGAAATGGTCACTTTCTGGTTTGTAAACTGAATTTTCAAATTCTGAATTACTCGAAATTTTCTGAATAGATTTTGCAATTAAATCTTTAAATTCGCTTTCAAAAATATACTCATAACCAAGTTCAGTAATTCTCTCTTCAAATCTATCAATGATATTTGATAATACTTCTTTCTCAATTGGAGTATTATTGAGAAAGAAAAAATCTGCATAAGGATTTTCTAAATCAGAAAATGAAATTTTTACAACATTATTTGAATCAATATCTAATGATAAAGGGAAATGAAATAAGTGTTGATTGGTTTTTGATAAATTTCCATTGTTATTAAATTTGGAATATTGTATAAATCCAAGACTTAAAACAATTTCTAAATTTGAATCATTTTTAATATCATTGTAAGCTCTGTAAAGTTTTGAGTATGTTTCTTTATTTTTCTTAAACTTTTTTAATTTTTCTATTTCAATTTTTCCCTCTGTCGAATTTTGAAAACTGACAAGTTCTTCTTCGTCTCCGTTAATACTTTCAAACTTGTTTTTAGCTTCGTCAAATTCAATAATTTCTAAGAATCTATTAGGGATTTGTATATTTGGTTTATACGGTTTTTGTAGTGAGAAAACTAGAGGTTGTCTTTTGAATTTTGAAGAAAAAATATCAATTAAAGTTGATTCACATATTCCTGATTCAATGAAGTGTTCTATTTCATCAATCCAAATAAAGTTGCTAGAAACAGTTGAATTCAGAACGTCTTTTACTCCTCTTTCGAGTAGCTTTTTATATTCTTTTAGAAAGGTTATGTATTGGTTGAGTACGTTCATTTAATTCAATAGTAAAGTTTTCTGTCAAATTTACATTTTTTTTCGGAGTGCGGTTTTAAGATTGTGCATAACGGTTGCTCTCCCGCCCGTGCCGCCCTTCGTTGGCTTTGCGTGTTTGGGCTTAGGCGGCATGGTCGGGAGTGCGTTGTTCCATGCTTTTTCTAATTATATTTTGCATTCTTAAAATCTGGTTGGTCTTTAATAATTTTTATCTTAAACTAAAAGTGAATAGGTTCGAAAAAAATGAAGTTGCGCATATTTATGAAAAGCTGAAAAATAAAATTAAACTTATTTAGAGCTTGTTAATTCATAGGATTCCATACATATATCCCATTTTTGTCAATATAACCAAGTTTACTATCTACAATTACTCCAGCAACCCCAAGTTTGAAGGCATTTGCTTTATCGAATTGGGGATTAACTACAATTTTTCCGGTCGTGTTAATAAAACCAACTTTACCTCCTAAAAGAAGGGTAGCCATCCCTTCGGAAAAAACGCCTACGCCATCAAACTGTGGATTAATTACAATTTTTCCTGTTTTGTCAATAAAACCCCATTTTTTATCCACAGATACAGCTGACATCCCTTCGGTAAATGCATTAACTTCATCAAATTGTGGATTGATTGCAATTTTTCCTGTTTTGTCAATAAAACCCCACTTTTCACCTATTTGTACAGGAGCCATCCCATCGGTAAATGATCCTGCGTCATCAAACTGCAGATTGATGACAATTTTTCCTGTTCTGTCTATATAACCCGATTTTTTACCTATATTCACAACTGCCATCCCATCGATAAAAGGACCCGCACCATCAAAATGTGGTTGAATATTCATTTTGCCCGTCTTGTCAATAAAGCCAGCTTTATTCCCAACACCTACAATAGCAGCCCTTCGTAAAAATCACTTCCATAATTAAACTGGGAAAATGAATTACAATATTGCCCGATTTGTCAATAAAGCCAGATTTATCATCAACGGCCACACGAGCCATCCCTTCCTTAAAATCAGATGCTTTATCAAATTGCAGATTAATAACAATTTTGCCAGTTTTATCAATAAATCCATATTTGCCATCAACTGCAACATAAGCCAACTCTTC